>JADJHP010000006.1:300000-407323 GCA_016707525.1 Ignavibacteriota bacterium | reverse complement strand
TACATGGTCCGTGTGAGCTACGATCAGAAACCCTATCGCCGTTCGATGATCCGCATGTGGGGGGCCGACGTCGTAGCAAGCCCGAGCATGGACACCAAGGCCGGTCGCGATGCACTGGCCGCAGATCCGGACCATCCGGGCAGCCTGGGCCTGGCGATCAGCGAAGCAGTGGAGGATGCCGCCCAGCGCGATGATACGAACTACGCGCTCGGCAGCGTGCTGAATCACGTGCTCCTGCATCAGACGGTGATCGGTCTGGAATCCATGAAGCAGCTCGAGAAGATCGACCGGTTCCCGGATATCGTCATCGGCTGTGCGGGCGGCGGTTCCAACTTTGGCGGCATCGCGATCCCGTTCGTGCGCGAGCGCATCAAAGGCAAGAAGGTGCGGTCGATCGCGGTGGAGCCCGCGTCCTGCCCGACGCTGACGAAAGGCGAGTTCCGGTACGACTTCGGCGATGTGGCGATGATGACGCCGCTCCTCCCGATGCACACCCTCGGGCACACGTTCATTCCGGAGTCGATCCATGCCGGCGGCCTGCGCTACCACGGCATGTCCCCCATCGTCAGCCGTATGCTCCTCAGCAACCTGATCGAAGCACGTGCGTACATGCAGAATGAGGTGTTCGAGGCCGCGGTGATGTTCGCCCGTACGGAGGGCATCATCCCGGCACCGGAATCCTCGCACGCCATCCGGGCAGCGATCGATGAGGCGATCCAGGCAAAGAAAGAAGGGACAAAGAAGGTCATTCTGTTCAATCTGAGCGGCCACGGGCACTTCGATATGTCGGCCTATGACTCCTACTTTGCCGGAAAGCTCGAGAATCACGAGCTGCATCTCGACGAGGTGAAGGCAGCCCTGAATCAGATCAAATCGTTCCCTGTACCGGCGATCTGAGCCGCGCAACATCGCTGTAACCGCCCCCGTATAGTAATGAATGGCGGTCCCACCCGGCCCGAACGCCGGACGGACGGGACCGCCTGCGGAGGCCCGGACCAACTCCTGTCCCTTCCGTATTCACCCACATTCCCCGCCAGGCTTCCATGCCACCCGCGGGGGATGCACCCCGATCGTGCACCACATCGCTGAGGATCTGATGCACAGACCAGAAACGCTTCGCGAGACGCTTACATCCGGACCGGCCATCGTCATGATGATCGCACTGGTGCGCCTCGGCCTGCACCTCTGGACCAATACGTTTGGCGGGTATGGATACTTCCGTGACGAGTTGTACTACCTCGCGTGCGCGGACCACCTCGATCTCGGCTACGTGGACCATCCCCCGCTCTCCATCTTCGTCCTTGCCGTGGTCCGTGGGATCCTCGGTGAATCGCTGTTCGTCCTGCGCCTCGTCCCCGCGCTCGCAGGATCCGCAACGGTGATCGTGACCGGGCGCATCGCTGCCGCATTGGGGGGTGGGCGGACCGCCCAGGCCCTCGCTGCCGTCGGCGCCGGGTTCTCTCCGGTCCTCATCGCATTTTCGGGGATCTATTCCATGAACTCCCTGGATGTGTTGCTCTGGACGACCGCGGTCCTCACAGCGGTGCGACTGGTCAGCACCGGGGACGGCAGGATGTTCCTCCCGCTCGGGATCATCATCGGCCTCGGAGCAATGAACAAGATCGGGATACTCTGGCTGGCAGCAGGACTGGTGGCCGGACTCATCTTCTCGCCGTACCGGTCCATGCTCTGGACGAGGCATGCCGTGCGGGGAGCGGTCGCAGCGGCCGTCCTGTTCGCGCCGTTCATCGTGTGGAACATCCTTCACAACTATGCGCACCTGGAATTCATCCAGAATGCCACGAGCGGGAAATACTCCGGACTGACGCCATTGCGGTTCCTTGCGGACCAACTCCTGCTCCACAACCCGTTCGCCCTGCCGCTCTGGCTCGCGGGGGTCGTAGGACTATTCTTCGCACGGCCTCTTGCACGGTTCCGGTTCCTCGGGACTGCCTTCCTTTGTGTCACCGCGATCCTCGTGATCAATGGACACAGCAAGGCCGAGTACCTCGCCGCCGGTTTTCCCCTGCTCTTCGCCGCAGGTGGGGTGAGCATCGAAGCCTGGACCACCGGATGGGTCCGCCGGTTCCTCGTGCCCTCCTACGCGATCGTGCTGGCGGCGACCGCATCCACCCTTGTCCCCCTGGCGATCCCTGTGCTGCCCGTGACCACGTATGTCGAGTACATGCACACGCTCGGGATCGCGCCGGGCACGTCCGAAAGCAAACAACTCGGCATCCTGCCTCAGTTCTACGCCGACATGTTCGGCTGGCCGGAGAAGGCAGCGGCGGTCGCCGCGGTGTACAACCGCCTGACACCCGAGGAGAAGGCGCGGTGCGCGATCTTCAGCGATAATTACGGGCGGACGGCGGCGATCGATCTCTTCGGGAGGCACTACGGACTTCCCCGTGCGATCGGGAACCATAACAATTACTGGCTCTGGGGGCCGCGCGGTTATACCGGTGAGGTTGTGATCATCCTGGGAGGAGCACTGAAGGACAAGCAGGAGATCTTCGCAAGTGCGGAGGTTGCAGGGGTGGCATCCTCACCCTGGAGTATGCCCTATGAGAACGACGTGCCGGTGTATCTGTGCAGGGGGCTGCGCGTGCCGCTTGCGGATGCGTGGGCAAAACTGAAGCACTACGAATAGAAGCAGCAACACCTGCCGATTGAAGACTGCCCAATGCCCATTGCCGAAGCATTGACAATGGGCAATCGGCAATGCACGATCCTCAATTACTCTTTTACGCTCCCCGCCATGATCCCCGCAAGATAGTACTTCTGGACCATCGCAAAGACCACGAGCACCGGCATCACCGTCATCACCGATCCCGCCATCATCAATTCCGTATCCTGCACGTGCTCACCCGCCAGATTCGCCAGGGCCACGGGAAGGGTGTACATGGAATCATCCGTCATCACGATCAACGGCCAGAGAAAGTCGTTCCATGTTCCCATGAACGTGAAGATCGCCAGGGTCACCAGGATGGGCTTGCAGAGCGGCAGGATCACGGACCAGTAGATGCGGAGGTCACTTGCGCCGTCCATCCGCGCCGCCTCCAGGAGGCTGTCCGGGATCGTCATGGCGAACTGCCTGATCAGGAAGATCCCGAAGATGCTCGCCATGCCGGGGATGATCACGCCAAAGTAGGTATTGATCAGCCCCATCTTGTTCAAAAGAAGGAAGAGCGGTAACATCGTCACCTGGGCGGGGATCACCATCGATGCGATGAGCAGCTTGAACAACGGGGCCCGGCCGCGGAACCGGTACTTCGCGAAGGCATAGCCCGCCATGGAATTCACCACGAGCGAGATCAACGTCACCGCGACGGACAGCAGAGCACTATTGAACAGCGAACGTCCCAGATGCAGCCGGGTGAAGAGCCCGATGTACTGGTCCAGCGTCACGTGCCGCGGGAAGAACGGAGGAGGCACGCTGCTCGCATCTCCCGACGGCATGAACGATGCCATCACCATCCACACCAGGGGCAGCAAGGTGGTCACGGCGATCACGACGAGCAGGACCATGAGAAGCGACTGCCGGAGGGTCTTCACTGCATCCCTCCCTTCTGCTTCTGCAAGCGGGTCTGGATCACGGAGACGACCAGGATCATCGCAAAGAGGACGAACGCCAGTGCGGCGGAGTACCCCATGTTCCACCACCGGAAACCCTGCTGGTACATGAGGAGCACGATGCTGAGCGTGCTGTTCATCGGTCCTCCCAGCGTCATGACGTACGGCTCCGCAAAGAACTGGAAGTATCCGATCATGGTGATGATGCTGATGAAGAGGGTCGTCGGCGCCAGCATCGGCAATGTGATCTTGATGAACTGCTGGACGGGCCCCGCGCCGTCGATGCTGGCCGCCTCATACAACGATGCAGGGATATTCTGAAGTCCGGCGATGAAGATGATCATGTTGTAACCGAAATTCTTCCACACGGCCATGATGATCAGCGCGGGCATCGCCCAGTCCGGATCGCCCAGCCAATCGATGGGCGAGAACCCCAGCGCGCCCATAGCGGCGTTCAACAGGCCGAAGCGCGGGTGGTAGACATACCGCCACACCACCGCGATCGCCACGAGGGTGGTGACAACCGGCATGAAATAGATGAACCGGAACATCGGCTTGAAGCGGACCAGACGGGAATGCAGCAGGAGTGCTGCGCCGAGTGACACCGCCACGGAGAGCGGGCCCCCGACGACAAGGAAGTACAGGGTGTTGCCCAGGGCCTTCCAGAAGAGCGGATCGGCAAAGAGCTGGGCATAGTTGCGGAACCCGACGAACCGGGCGTAACGGATATCGCCCAGCGAATAGATATCGAAATCCGTGAAGCTCATCACCAGTGCGGCCAGCACCGGCAGGAAGAAGAACACGCTGATGGCCAGCAGGGCCGGCCCGAGAAAGATCAGCAACGCCCGGATCTGAGAGCTACCGTACATTGAGCATCCACCGTCGTTTTTCGAGAATGCGGTCCACATCCCGGTCGAGAGCGGCAAGGCTCTCCTCGACCGTCATCTTGTTCCGGGCTGCGAGTTCGGCGAAGTCCTGCACCTTCATGGCGATCTGTTCCCATTGCGGGATCGTCGGTGTGGGCGCCACATGCTTCAACTGTTCGAAGAATGCCCGCGCGTAGATGTTCGTCGCGAGCGCGCTGTCCTGCCACGCCTCCACGCGCGCGGGAAGGTCTCCGGTGATCCGGTAGAACGTTATCTGCTGCGCGGGGTCCGACAGATAGCGAATGAGCTCCCAGGCGAGTTCTTTCCGTGGCGAACCGGAGAAGAGGACGAGACTCGATCCGCCGGCGAGCGAGACCCCGGGGGTGCCGGGTTCCGGGCCGGGCAACGGCGCCGTCATCCACATGTCCTGCAACGCGGGAGGAAGACGGCGGGAGAACTCGCCGATGTTCCACGGGCCCGTGATATACATGGCGAAGTATCCTTCGCCGAAACTCTGGTAGATATTCATGACATCGGTGAGTGCGGCGGGGGCGTACCCGCGCTTGAAGAAATCGATGTAGAACCGGAACGCGTCGCGGAACGCCTCACCCGAAAAATCGCCGTACGAGTTCCGGTCGCGCAGCATCAACGACCCCTTCTGCATCCCGAAGATCACCGGCGGCGCCCATTCCGTCGTCGGAAGCAGCACCGCATACCGCTCGCGCCCCCCCTTCGCGGTCACAATGCGCCTGCAGAGCGTATCCCACTCCGCCCAGGTCCGCGGCGGCGCCGCGAATCCCGCCCGGGCACAGATGTCCTTCCGGTAGAACAGCACACGGGTATCGACATACCACGGCAGACCGTACTGTACGCCATCGATGAAGTTCGTGCGCCAGATACCGGGGAAGTAGGACGTGCTGTCCAACCCGCTCTTCCGGATCCATGGTTCCAGCGGTTCGATCGCCTTCAGGGTGACGAACTCCGGGATCCAGGTGTTACCGAGCTGACAGATGTCGGGCGTGGATTCCCGGCATACGCGGTGAGGAGTTTTTCGTGCGCTGCGGTCCATGGGATCACCTGCAGCTTCACGTGCACCCCGGGATGCCGCCGCTCGAATTCGGGAAGCAACGCTTTGACATTCTCCCCCTCCGAGCCAAAGGCCCAGAACTGGATCTCCGTGTCCGGTGCGCTCGCCCCGGAACACCCGGGCCACAACACCGCACAGACAAGCGGAACACCGAAGAGACGAAGCCAGAACCCGGTGGTCATGGGTTCGCCCTCCTGGGGAGCATGGACCACTGCAGGAGATTGAAGAGGTATCGTTCGGCCACCGGGTCCTTCCTGCGGGCGTACAGGCCCCCGGAGGCAGGTTCACCGTTGAGCCGCCCGCGTACCTGCAGACGCGTGACCACAACACGTCCGTCGCCCACCCGCCACTCCATCACGACGGGTACCTCGAGGCGCAGCCCGCACCGTGCAAGGATGCGTGGAGTGGAAGGTGCAATGATGTCGTGCTGCGATACGACTTCTCCGCCGAATGCCCCGTTGAACATGCGCAGATGGGCGGGAGCGAGGCCGTCCCACAACGCATGGCCCGGATCGTCAGGGAAGATGTATGAATCGTACCCGCCCCTGTCGGCATCCACCCGCCGGATGATCCGGAGATCCATCCCCTCCAGGATCGGGATCGTTTCCTCCGCGACAACTCCCGCTTCGGGCTCCATGAGCACCAGCGTACCGCCCCGCTGGACGAAGTGCGTGACCGCGGCAAGGCGCGTGGAGAACGCGGTGCCGCGCGACGCCTGCTCCACAACGAGGAGGATGCCGGGCTGGGGCTCTTCGATCTGATCGAGTGAGATCAGGGGGATGCCGCAATGCTGGAGATACGTCAGCACCTCGCCTCGGGGATCGAGAACACCGATACGCACGCGATGCAGTGCCGGGGGAACTTCAAGAGAAGGAAGCACATAGGCCGGCTTGCGCGAATGCACTTCAGCCCCGCCGTCCACATCGTCCCGCAACACCGCGGTCACCGTATACGCACCCGGTGCCTCCGGGAACGAGATGGCAACATCCTGCAGGGCATGCCCGAGCGCTTCGGCATGCACGGACACATCCTGGTGCACGACCCACCCGCCATCCGCACCCACGACACCGCAACGCACGGTCCCCGTGAACGGAACGGAACGATCATTCATCACGTGAAGCGGGATGCTCCTCCGCTCACCGGGAGAGAAATGCCTGTCCCAGAGTTCGAGACTCACGCCGGTCGGCGCGAACGCGTTCTTCAGTGCCCGCAGCACCGGCCTGGGCTGCAGGTCCTTGATGGCCCCGAGGAACCAGTTCGCCGTCGGTCCCTGGTTGTTGCTGAGATACACGAAGGGTTGAACGGCATCCGCACGCATACGGCGGTAGAGCTCGACGAGTTCGCCTGCGAGGAAGCACTGATGCTGTTCGATCTCCTCTTGCGTCGCCTCCGCTCCGACCCAGCGTGCGATCACATCCCGCGTAAGAACGGTGGGGACACTCTCACGATCGAGCCACCACCAGAGGAATTCGTTGATCACGACAGGTGTGGGCGATGCCGCCAGATCCTGCAACGACCGTGTGAATCCGAACCTGGTGTCGTTCAGGACGGGACCCAGCGAATAGATGTACGGATGATCGTCCCCGAAGTCCACCGGCTCCCACGGCCGCGTGGGATCCAGCTCCTTCATCTTCGGGATCACGGTATGCTCGACGACCGCATCGGTGGATTCATTCAGCGCATCCCAGATCACGATGCTCGGATGGTTCCAGTTGTCGCGCAGCCACCGGGAGAACTCCTTCGTGATCTGCTCCTCGGAACCCGTGGCCATCCAGAATTGCCATTCGTTCTGGAGGAGCATCCCGTGCTCGTCCGCGATGTCATACCACCGGTTGTACATGTGCCCGAGGTGATTGCGGAAGAAATTGAAATGGTGCGCCTTCGGAATGTCGATGAGCAGTCGCTTGATCCATCCCTCATCCCAGGGGAGGGTCCCCCGTTCGGGATCGGAAAGGAAACGATGAAAGGCGATGTTCCCGCCACGGAGGAATATCCTCTGGCCATTCAAATGGAAATGCCCGTCGCGGATCGTGAATTCCCGCATGCCGAATGTCGTGATCGTGCGGTCCACGACGCGCCCGTCCACACGGACGATCGTTTCTGCTTCGTACAGGAAGGGATGGTCGGGTGACCAGAGATGCACATCGCGGATCGCATGCCGGAAGATGATCGGGGTCTCACCTGCGGGCTGGAGCACCACCGGAAGCGCGATATCGCCTGTGACCAGCCGGCCGGAAGCTTTCTCAAAGACGCATGTCCCGACGGACACGTCGCGTGAGGATGCCACCCCGCTGATGGCGACGCGGATCTCGGCCCCTGCAGCTTCGATCTGCGGGATCACCTGCACGCCCGAACACCGGAGCGAGCCGGTCAGCACGAGCGCAACATCACCCCAGATCCCTGGAATGAAGGTCCCTCTCTCCTGATCACGTCCTACAGCGCTCTCGAGAGGCAGCGTGGATCGTGCACCGACACGGACCAGCAGAACGTTCTCGCTGCCGTACTGGAGGAACGGAGCGATATCATATTCCTGAGACGTATAACACGCTATATCTTCGCCTGCGAACCTCCCATTCACCCACACCGACGTGCCGAACATCGCCTGCTCGAATACCAGCAGCGCGGCCTCCCGGCGGAGGGGCTGCGGGACCGTGAACGTATGGCGGTACCAATGATACTCGGTCTGTTGGTGGTCGTAGCCCGGCCGGGCCATATCCACCAGGGAAGGCACCTGGACCGTCCGGCCCCACGACGCCGGCGGCCCGCTCCGCCCACCCGGCTCAAGCTCCCACGTCCCATTCAGGGAGAGAATGATGCGGGCATCGCGACCTTCACGTGGCCTGTTCTTCTGGATATGAAAATCAATACTCAATGATCACCGATGCTGGAAGTGACTGGAGACGGATCTCCCCCGTTGGAGAGCACAACGCATGGGAGCCATTGACGCTGACCCGTTGCACGGGGGATCCGGTGGGCACGGCAACGATAAGGCCCCCCGATGGGATGCGGACTCCCGCGGGGATCTCCACGGCCAGGACAGAGCCATTCTGCTTCATCGTATAGGCGAGCTTCCCGTAGTAGGTGGGGAAGCCACTGATGCCGACGCCGGTCGCCGAAGCGATCCAGGATGCAGGGATCCCCGCACCGATCACGAGCGCGGTATCGCGCTCCCGTTCATACACGAACATGGCACGCACCGATCGGATGAAATCGGATCCGACCCAGGTGTGCGGCATGTCGCCAATGAACTTCGGGGTCTTCGGATCCCGCCAGACCACCTCCGCCCAATGATTCCACGCCGGCGGACGGCGGTCGTTCATGAAGAACTGCAGCGCTTCTTCCACCCGCTCCCGCTGCCCCAGGTACACGAATGTCCCGATCACGCGTGTTTCGTACGGCGTGTAGTTCGGATTGGTCTCCCGGACCTTGCGTTCCTGAAAATACGCAAAGTATTTGTCGAATGTATTGTGAAGTTGGGGTTCCGGGATATTTCCCAGCTCCCCGCCGGGGGCAACCCCGATGGTGGTCGATGTCGCGTCGAAATCCCCGATCTCCGCACATCCAGGGATGTAGTCCACGTTGGTGTTCGCCATCGCAAGGCGCATGGATGCATAGAGGCATGCCCGGAAATCGTCCCGTTCCACGGCGAACTCCGCAGCATCGTTCCGCTCCCCGAGCACAACGGCCATGTCCGCCGCATCCTTCAAACCGCGGAGCGTGAAGAAGTCGTCCCAGTAGGAATGCCGCGGGATGTCCCAGTACCCCTCGTGGCTGATCGACTCAGGCACCAGGCCGTACAGCGCGCGCTGTTCCGGGGTCCCGTTCTTATAGACATCGGCTTTCCGCTGGGCACGCAATGACTGAATATACCGCACGGCCTTCACCACCGTATCGTACTTGCCGCGCAACCACGTGGTATCACCGGTATACCGGAAGTACTGCATGACGGCGTAGATGAACTCTCCGTGACTGTCATGTTCGGGCACGGCATCCGGCCCCCGCGCATCGATCACACACGGGATCTTCCCGCTGGGGAACTGCCCCTGCGCATACCAGTCGAGAAACTCGCGGACCTCCCCCGGATGCCCCGTCTGCAGAAGCGCCGTTGCGGTCAGCGAGCCGTCACGGATCCAGGACCGTTCGTAGCTCCGCGATCCCGGCTGGATGCCCGGGCCATCACGGTTGATCATGATGTATGCGAGGTTCGACTGCACCGTCCGGATCACCGGCTCTGCCTCCGGCGGGACCGTGACACGGAAGGTAGCGAGGTGCCCCTGCCACCACGACAAAGTTTGCTCCGTCATGAGGGTATGATACATACGGTCGCCGCCGGCGGCCATGTTCGCCTGCGGACTCCCCCGCCAGCCGTGGAACGGCACGCCGACATAGATCTCTTTCCGGTCTCCCGTCATGAGACTGAGATCATACATGAGTGCCGCAGACGCAAACCCGTTGCCGTCGGCCGCACGCTGCGCTCCCGGCAGAATGCCGCGGGACAGGTACTCGACGATCTCACCGGACGCGAACGAGGTTGCCCCGAAGCCTGACGGCGCGGTCATCGGCACGACATCCCGTTCATTCACACGGATCCGCCCCTCCGCCATCGCCACGCTGTCGATGCGCGTGACCCCGCCCACCGTATTCAGGAATTGCCACGGCGGATTCACCTGGAACGGCCGGATGGCGAGGAACAGCTTCGGACGCGAGTTGCCGGGCCGCGACATTTCAAGCACATACCGGAGTCCCAGGATCGAATTGCCCGCGACACCTCCCGCAACGGCTTCCATGGTCAGCGTCCACTCGTCGCGATACCGCCACGTGACGCCCGGCGAGGGAAGATAGCCCTGCGCCAGCGAAGGGGTCGAGGTCACATCCTGCCAGGAAAAGAGTCTCCCGTCCAGGTAGATGAATGGCTCGATCGAAAAACTCAACTTGTCCGGCTCCACCGCTCCGATCTCATTCATGAGGGCCTCTTTGTCGTCCCCGGGAGCACCGGTCACGGTCCAGTAGGTCTGCTCATTGTGGAAGTACTTCGGGTACCAACCGCGGGGCGCATCCGCCGCGACAGCGCGGAACAGATCGTTCGGGGAGGCAGAGAAGGAAGGCGGCTGGACCACGATGCTGTCGATGGCCACACCCTTCGTGTCTGCGTATGCCGTTGCCCGGAGACGAAGGAACCGCCCTTCCGCTTCAGGGAGATATACGTAGTCTTTCCCCCCGTTCCCTCCTGCTGCGGTGTGCACGGATTCCCAATCGCGGCCATCATCCGAAAGATCGATCGCGTATCCCGTGGCATGACGGCCATGAGCCCAATGGATGACCAGCCCGCCGAATTCCCGCTGATACCCGAGATCCACATGCAGCGCGGCCGGCGACCGTGACCCCGTCTTCCATCCGGTGACCACCCTTCCATCGGAAGAGATCTTCACCCGTCCGGCGGAGGCCGGTGTGGTTGTGACCTTCGGCTTTGCACTGGCTGCCGCACCGTCGTCGATCGGTTCGAACCGGAAGTTGTCGATGGACACTGTCCCTGTTCCGCCGCTGCCGACAGAGACCACGAACTCGACGGCCCGAACGGACCTGAGAGGTGCATCCCGCTGTGGCCCCCACGCCAAGGAGAGATGACGTTTCTTGATGCGCTGACGCGTCCACGTTTTTGGATACGTGATGTTCAGCTTCTTTATCCAGTGAACATTCTCATGCTCGTCCATCACTTTGAACTCGAAGTTGTTCACCGGGGCATCCGCCTGCATATCGAACGTGAACTGATAGTTCGCCGGCAGGTCAACGGCGAAGTCCTTCCGGGCGATCACATACCCGGAGACTTTGCTGAGGTCGAAGTGCATGGCCAGAGCGTTCCCGGTCTTCCCGGGCACGCCCGCAAGACGCAGATCCGCGCCTTCGGAGACGATCACGCGCCATCCATCCGTTGTTTCGCACCCGTCCAGAAGACGGGGTTGTGTCCAGGCCAGCACAGGGGTGAGGAGGATCAGGAATGCGCCGGGGGCGAGAGAACGCAGGCGTGCGAGATTCGGTCTCATGTGTGGGCCATCATGTGGTCATGGTGAACACGGTCCCGCCGGTCATGACCGGCGGGGTTCTGGTTGAAGAAGAAACGGCTGTGCGGCGTGACGCGCACCGCTGGCATCATGGTGCCGCGTTCGTGAGCCACCCTCCGGAGAAGCCCGCCCGCCGGAGCCCTTTCACGATGGAGGGGTTCCGCGCGATCTGCTTCCACACAAAGCCCGTCCGCAGGTTCTCGATCATGATGGCGATCGGTCCCTGATCGATACCGACGTGATCCGGGTCGAACCACCCATCGGGCCACCGCTCCGTACGGTAGGTCATATTGAACCCGTCCGCGAATCCGTACTTCCGGAACAGGCGGTCGCCATGCAGCGTGCGCATCGCCTTGAGTGCGGGGATGCAGATCTCCGGCGCAAACGGCAGGGAGCCACCGGCCGCGGCCGGCGCGATCGTGCCATCATCCAGGTTCCAATCAAAGGATGCACCTCTCGCCGCATAGCCGGTGAAGCGCCGGCTCACGCCGCCGACAACGAAGGTCGTATCCCCCGGCCCATCGCATGCGGTCATGCCCCACACGGTGTCCGCATAGCCCGCCATGCCGAGCGGGTTGGCGATCGCATAGGCACGTGACGCATAGGTCGCACGCCGCGAGTTCTCGAAATAATCGATCCCCTTCTCGCGGATATACCGGTCGGTCACGCCGCGGAGATCGATCCAGCAAAACGAGAACTGATGACCGAAGAGCGGGGCGAAGCTGATGAAGCTCTGGCCACGATAGTCCGCCCAGCGGCAGGGCTCCAGCCAGTACTCCCACATGCCATCCCGCACGGGATGGGTCGGCGAACCGAGAGCAAGCATGATGAGGAACGCCGATTCGTCATACCCCGCCAGGTGGTCGCATTGAAACCGCTCTCCGGTTTCCAGCCATGGGAGATCCCCGGCCCGTTGTTTGTCGCCCACTGCCAGTCCACCCGCCGATAGAGGGAATCCGTGTACGCACGCAGGGCCGCCTCGTCCGGAGTAACGCCGTCAAAGTACGACTGACAGGTGAACGCCCCCATCAGCATCAGGCCGGTGTCGATGGTGGAGAGTTCGCAATTCCAGTAGCGCGAACCATCGCGAACATCCACAAAGTGATAGAAGAATCCCTTGTAGCCCGACACGGCCGTCGAGCCAGGATGTTGCGGCAGGCTATACAGATACCGGAGGGTGGTTGCTGCACGCCGGGCACCCTCCGCGCGTGTGATCATTCCGCGCTCCACGGCGATCGGATAGCAGGTCAGAGCGTACCCGACAGCGCCGATGCTGGACGGCGAAGGGGACGGCCAACGGTCATACGCCAGCCCGTTCTCCGGTGTTGTCTCCAGGAAGAACTTCAGCGTACGTTCCTGCAGCGTATCAAGGAAGGGATCCCAGGCAACGGACTTCTGCGGCGCCATGATCGGCGCCGACGCTTCGCGCGCACCCGTACACGACAGTGCGACAACCCCGATCACACCAGCGACCAGTAACGTCCAGCGGTAACGCATAGAACTCTCTCCTGTGAAGACCATGGATCGTAGCGTCATTTTGCCAGCAGCATGGAACGGGTGATCGTCGTCGTCCCCGTACGGAGCTGGTAGTAATACATGCCTGAGCTCAGGCGGGTACCATCGAATGTGATCGCATGGTTGCCCCCTCCATCATGCCATCCACAAGATCGGCGACCACCTGGCCGAGCACGTTATGGATACGCAGGCTCACCCGTGCCGTGGCTCCTGCAGGCAGGGAGAACGTGATGGTCGTCGACGGATTGAATGGATTGGGGAAGTTCTGGCCGAGTGCGACAGCGTGCGGCACCAGAGGTGTCGGATCGTCAACCGACGTCACGGTGGTGAATCCTGCTACGGCAAGCCCCCGCTGGATGTCCTCATTCTTCATGAATCGCTTCCAGACCTTTCCCGTGCGATAGTTCTCGATCATGACGATGATCGGCCCCTGATCGATGCCGATGATATCGGTATCCCACCAGTTGACCTTGAGGTTGAACGCATCGCGGAACCCGTATTTGGTCCAGAGATTCCCGCGATAGTTGTTCCACATATTCCTCATCGTGGGGAGCACGGCCTCGGGTGCGAACGCGATGGAGCTGATCGGCGCGGTGGGGACCAGTGTGCCATCGTCATCCTGTGCGGGCGGTGCCCCGTGCGCACGATAGCCGGTCGGCGTGTCGCTCGCCGTCAGCCCCCAGAGGGAGTCGCTGTACCCCGGGAAATTTCCCGGATTGGCGGCGCAATAGGCGCGCTGGGCAAGCGCAGCACGGCGGGAGTTCTCAAAGTACGTGATCCCCTTCCCCCGCATGTACTCATCCTGGATGTTCCGGAAATCGATCCAGCAGTGCGAATACTGATGGCCGAACAACGGCGGAAAGATCACATACGTCTGGCCATAGTGCGTCTGCCACTGATAGCCGGCGGTCCACGCCTTCCACCCGAGCGAATCCACCGGATACGTCGGCGAGCCCATGGCCAGGATATACATGATCATGGCTTCATTATAGCCGACCCACTGGCCGTAGTTCAGGAATCCGCTGCCGGGCATCCAGCCCATAAGGATGCCGGGGTGAAAATTGCGCATCAGGTCCCAGTTCGCTCGCCGGGTGATGTTGTCGGCCAGCGTGCGGATCTCGACTTCGACGGCGTCAGCCCCGTCAAAGAACTCCCGGGCGTCCACGATGCCGGCGAACAACAACGCCGTGTCGATGGTCGACAGCTCACTGTCCCAGGTCCGCTTGGCCGTACTCATGTCGAGCATATGATAGAACAGCCCGTACGCACCGATGTAGTTGGAACCTGACCCTTGCGGCCCGTTCCAGAACGTGCGGAGCATCGTCACAACCCGGTCGGCGGCGGTCGCACGCGAGACCCACCCGTGATCCACCCCGATGCAGATGGCGCTGAGTCCGAATCCACAGGAAGCGATGCTGGAAGGCACCCACGAAATGTAGCCCGTGCCGTTGACGCTGGCGCGGTCACGGATCAATCCATTGGAAGGATTGGCTTCATCCCAGAAGAAACGAAATGCGGTATACTGGACCGTATCCAGAAGGGCGGTTTCGGTGATCTGAGCGTCAACATGGCCGACCGCGAGAATGGCCAGCAGGAACAGAAGTGGTCCGCGTCGCATTGTGATATCCGATCGAACAACCAGTGAGAGGAATGGCCGTCCACCCCGCGAGCAGGACGGACAGCCTGAACCTGAACGGATGGGCTACGCGCCCCCGAGGATGACGCGAACATCGTGCGTCGACCCCGGAATGGCCGGTGGAAGGACCCTGGCACGCGGCCCCATGGATGCGCAGGCTTCGATACCATCCACGAACACTCTGGCCACGCCACACGCGACATGCTGGGGGTTCTCGACCGTGATGGTGTACTGGACACCACGGAACCTACGCCGCACGGTGTAGCGGTCCCAGGAGGGAGGAATGCACGGATCCACGATCAGGCCGTGTGCCGTTGCACGCACGCCGAGGACCCATTCAAGGCCGACCTTATACAACCATGCAGCAGATCCCGAATACCACGTCCAGCCACCGCGCCCATAGTACGGAGACTCCGGGCCTTCGATATTGCCAGGGGTGACGAACGGCTCCGCGCAGTAGACATCCGGCTTGCGTGAGCGATTGATCGGATTCAATTTGGCATAGATCCGATGTGCGGCTTCGCCCCTGCCGAGGAGCGCGGCGGCGATCACTGCCCAGGTTGCGCCATGCGTGTACACGCCGCCATTCTCGCGCATCCCCGGACTGTACCGCGTGAGATAGCCGACGTACTTGTCCGGCGTCGCGTAGGCGGGGGTGAGCAGCAGCGGGCCGATCTCCTTCTCGAGCTCGCGCTCGACGACATCGAAGACCTGCTCTGCGCGCTCGTCATCAGCCACGTCCCCGATGATCGCCCATGTCTGCGGATTCAACCAGACGCGACCCTCCGTGTTCTTCCGGCTCCCGAGGCGTTCTCCCGAATCTTTGGTGGCGCCATAGTAATACTCGCCATCCCAACCGAGCGTGTTCAGCTTCTCGCGGAGCTCCCCTGCCCGGGCACGAAAATGTCCGGACCGGTCGTGGTCGCCCCGGACCGCCGCCACGCCCGAGAAATCCAGAAGGATCCTGTGCAGGAAGTGGCCAAGCCAGATGGACTCGCCTTTGTTGTCGAGCCCCACCGCACTGAGGCCGTCATTCCAATCCCCACCACCGATGAGCGGCAGGCCACGGTCACTGAAACGTGTGAGCGACTTCTCGATCGCGAAAACACAGTGGTCATACATCGATGCGGGCGATGGCTCATCCACGAATGGTTCGGTGCAATCGAGGATGCCGGTATCGCCGGTCTCGTTCAGGTATCCCGTCATCACGTACGGAAGCCAGAGCAGATTGTCCGAGATCTGATTGCGCATGCCGATCTCCGACATCGGGTGCCACCAGTGGTAGACCGAACCATCCGCGAATTGGTGCCGTGCATGGAGCCGCAATTGGTCGCGCGTCCGGGACGGATCGATGGTGAGCCAGAGCTGGCTGTCCTGGAGCTGATCGCGGAACCCGTATGCTCCACCCGTTTGGTAGTACGCCGTGCGCCCCCAGATACGGCCTGAGATCGCCTGATACTTCAACCAGGTGTTCTCCATGAGGTTCATGGAGTCGTCGGGCGTGTGCACTTCAACTGTCGACAACAACCCATGCCACATGCGGCCGACGGCATCCAGAGCGTTCCGGACATCAGCCGGCGTGCGGAACGTGCGGGCCAGGGTCCGGGCTTCGTCAGCGGTTTCGGCACAACCCAGGACATACACGATCGTGGTCTCTTTTCCGGGGGCAAGCCGGATGGTGTGGCGGAGACTGGCGACGGGATCGAGCCAATTGCCGGACTTCTTCGCCAGTGGCCGGGCCGATGCTGCTGCCACGGGATGTGCGGGTGAGCCGTAGTTCCCGAGGAAGGATTCCTTGTCGGTATCAAAGGAAGAAGGCTTCAGGTTCGACGCATGAAATGCCACGTAGGGCCAGTTCGTGTTCCAGTGCCCGCGGTCGGTCGGCACTTCCCAGAGCCGTTTGGTGGCGATCACCGCATGCGCATCCGCATCGTACGACGTTTCAATGAACGACTTGTGGAACTCCCTGTGCCAGTCGGGTGCCTGACCCAGCCCCCATTCCAGATAGGTGGAAAGGGACAACTGCCGGGCACGCCGCGTGGTATTGCGGATGGTGAGCTGCCATACTTCCATGGGGGCGTCAACAGGAACGAACATCGTCAGTTCGGTCTCGATCCCGTGATTCCGTGAGGTGATGACGGAATAGCCGATCCCGTGGCGGCATTCATAGGCTTCCGGCTCGTCACAGACCGGCTTCCATCCTGCCGACCAGAGATTCCCCTTTTCATCGCGCAGATAGATGTACTTTCCCCACTCGTCCCTGATCAGGTCCTGGTCCCACCGCGTGATGCGGTTCAACTGCGCATGGGTGCGCCAGCTGTACCCGCTCCCGGTCTGCGACACGGTGAGCCCGTAGTCCCCGTTACTCATCACATTGATCCACGGACGCGGGGTGCGCGGGGTCGTGATGATGTATTCCATCCCGGTCTCGGAGAACCGACCGTACTTCGTCTTGAAATTCTTCATTGCGATGAGTACACCACCTCCATGGTTAGAACATCACGCCCAGAGTGAGCCGCTGAACCTTCTGCAAACGTCCATAATCCGCCCAGGCATAGTCGAACAGCAGATTGAGTCCGTTCGCATCATACCGCAGTCCCGCCCCCAGTGTGAGTCCCACCTCGGAGTCCTGCAGGAACAAATGCTGATACCCTCCGCGGAGCGCGAAGGTATTGAAGAACAGCCATTCTCCGCCGACGCTGATGCTTTCACCGTTGTCGCTCGGGTGGAATGCATCCACGGCGATCTGCAGCCGGTTATTCTCGTCGATGACGAACGGCATCCCGAGGCCGACACGGAAGAGGATCGGCAGCGGATAGTCGGTCATCATCAGTTCTGCCGGGATCTGTCCATTGTCACCGTTCACTCCGGTGTTCTGGTCGAACAGGACCCGCAGATCACGTCCGTCATACTTTGCCCGCGTCCCCCAGTTCGAGATACTGGCGCCGATCCGGAATCCGTCCTCGGAGATCTGGTAGAGCGTCCCGATGCTCAGAGACATGGCACTGAGCGAGCTGTGCCAGATCCGCTCCTGGAGGTACGTCACCTGAAGGCCGACCGAGAACCGATCGGAGACCCTCTTCCCGTATCCCACCGAGAAGGAGAGGTCGCCCACCGTGTACTTCTCCCCGGTCCCGAGAGGCTGGCTGATCGTCCGCACGTCGATGTCCCCGGAATTCAGGGAGGTCACGCTGGCAAAGATGTTCCCGAGATCACCCATCGCCAGCACGCCGCCGACGTAGTCATAGGTGATGTCGGCGAGCCAGGGACTGTGCGTGAACTGCACGCCGGTCTGCTCGATGTGGCCCGCGGCAGCAGGGTTGAAATATGCCGACTGGATCTCTTCATAGGTCGTCACCCCTGCGTTGCCCATCCCCGCAACGCGCGCGCTGGGCTCGATCAGGAGAAACTGTCCGATGGTGGTCCCCACCTTCGTCTGCGCCGGCACCTGGTGCACACCCAGCGCCAACACCATCATTCCGACAAGCACGTGTTTTTTCATTGCGGCACGCTCACTTTATGATGGCAAATTTGCCGATGTAGGACCCCGCGGTACCTTCGTCGACGTGATAGATGTACAACCCCGGCGCTGCATCGAGGTTGTCCTTGGTGCGAAGGTTCCACGCCACAAATCCATCAGAGGAACCGTCGTGGGTGAGGGTCTGGACCAGGTCGCCGCGCACGGTAAAGATGCGGATCGTGCAGACCTTCGGGATATTGCGGAATTCCAGCCGCCGTTCGCCGCGGCCCACGACGCCGAAGTTGGCCGGCTCGAAGCTGGCTGCGCCCACGTACGGATTCGGAACCACGTACGGCGCGCCACCGTTCTCCTGCGTCACATCCTTGATCACCTCACCCGTGGTCGTGAACGTGAATTCATCACCGGTCGTGTACGGACGCCGGATGAACAACCGGTAGACATCCCCCGTGGTCGGGGTGATCGTGGAAGCGCCATCGCCGGTCAGCGCTATCGTCCAGGTGGTCCGCTCCGTCGGCGTTGCGGTCGACGGGCCCGTCAGGATCTTGATCGCTTCATGGTTCCCGCCCGGCACATGGCCCAGCGTCTGGTTGCCATCCAGATCGAAGAAGAGGAAGGGCAGTTTCTTGTCGCCCTCCGGTGTGTGGGCGATCACCGTGAACTTGACCGGCTGCGGATCGTACGGGAAGCTCTCGACCGACGTGTCCGCGATCTGGTCGGAGAACCGGATCGAGATGTCCCACGGGAACCCGAACCGTTTGTAGTTGATCGGATAGCCGGTGTAGTTGTACGCGGCAGTGATCTTCGCGTTCGTTGTGCTGCCCGCGAGGAAGCCTGTCGCTGAATCGATCTCGATCACCTCCGGCGTGTACACCACCGGCAGGACACCGAGCGCCACCTGCCCGGTGGCCGATCCATCGAAGATGTTGCCGGTCCGGTACAGCACGGTCCCCGTCGTGGAGTCGATCAGGTTGTACGTCGTCGCGTGCACGCTGTCGGGATCACTATTGAAGGTGATCTTGAACAGGTGATCGTTCGGCACCAGCGGTGACGATGCGACCTGGACGCCGACGGTCCCGGTCCCCGTCCCGGCGATACGCTGTGCTGTCGAGACACCTGCCGGGGCATAGCCGAGCACTCGGGGATTCGGGCGCACGGCTGCGACATTCTTCGGAAGCACGGTGCCACCGCGCAACGTGCGCGAGATGGTGATCGGGCTCTCCGATGGATAGTACGTGAATTGCGTGTTCCCGCGGATGAGGACCGGCCCGTAATCGTACGCGCAGACCGCATAGTAAAAGAGTTGCCCGTTCGTCACGGACTCGTCACGGTAGGTATGGGTCAGGCCACCGTCGTTCCCGAGGTAGTACCCTATGCCCTCGACGGTTGTCGCGGTGTAGCCCTGACGGCCGTCCTTCTTGTCGAACTGCGCAAGCGGCTTGCCGTTCCCGCCCATCGTGGTACCACGCGCGGTCAGGATCACCTTCGTATCCAGGAACTCCGGATCGGTCGACCGGTAGATGCGATAGCCCTCAAAGGCATTATATCCCACGATCGGATTCGTCGCATTCTCCGCGACATCGTCCCACGTCAACTGGACATACCGGTCGCCCACCTCTGCCTTCACCGTCGGCGTCGGCGGAGGGGTCGAGAACTGATAGTTCGCATTGTAAATGGCCTGGACAACGGCCACCGTGCGGCGCAGTTCGCCCAGGTCGTCTCCAAAAGCCAGGGCCAGACTGAACCGCTCGGTCCGTTCGGCCTTCAATGTGAACGGGCCGGAGGCGAACACGAAGCCGATATTGTAATTGATGACGACGCTCGCGTCGAACCGGGTCGCCGGATCGCTGGAGGAGAACATCTCGTACAGGCGCTGCGGCCAGTTCTGGATCCGCCCGAGACCCATCGCGAACTGGATATCATCCACCTCGGTCGAAGGGTTCCCCCTGCCGGGACCGATACGGTTCATTTTGAATCCGGTCAGGCCGATCTGGTCCGATTCGTCGGGGTCCGTCTTCCCGAAGTTCGGCTCGCCAACGTCCGGCCGCCCGTTCCCCTCGGTGCCGTCCGCATCCGGACCCGTGTATCCTTCGTTGCGCGGCCCGATACCGTCACTGCCCAGATCATCGAACTGCGCGAGCCAATTCAGGTTCTCGTCGCCGGTCCACCACTCACCCGCCCGGTACGCGGGGCGTTCGGCAAGTTCTCCAAAGAACGTCTTGAACTTGCCCATGTTGTAGTGTGCATTCACGTAGTCGGCAATGGCGCCCTGCCCGACCAGGTGCGTGCCGCGGTCGCCACTACGGGTCTCATCCGTGAGGCCGTCATTGTCGTTGTCCGTCCCGTCGAACTCCTTGCCGGGAGTCTCCAGATAGGCGTACCCGAGATACCCGGTGTGCGCGCACGTCGAACTGAGTCCGACGCCCCTGCCATTCACATCCCACGTATAGACCAGGTTCAATCCGGTCGAGTTGTCCCAGTGTGCATTATCATCATCCGATTCATAGACCCCGTCACAGGACAACGCTTCGCCGCCGACCCCGGAGTCCATGTAGATGCCGAAGATCATGTTCTCTCTGCTGTTGAGCTTCGGATAGTCGGTGGTGCTTTCATTGGTGATGTCGTAGTGCCAGAAGATCACATTCCCGGACTGCGGGTTGGACCACTGGAAGCCCCGGACCTCGACCCTCATACCGAGCCCCTTGCGCGTGGTGTCGCGGGTGTCGGCGACGTAGTCGAATGCATCATAGTAATCGTCGTCCATCACGGTGAAGCTTTCCTGATCCGCGGCCGGCCGCTTCCCGAAATAGCCGTTCCACTTCCCGTTCCAGGTCATGTCCTTGTCGGGCCAGGTCGCAGGCCACGTCAACGTATCGTTGCTGATGGCCGGCGAGAGTGCGCGGTTGATGGTGGTGCTCTCCTGGAAGTAGCCGGGGCGCGGTTCGAAGCGCTGCACACCCGGGCCGTGGGAACGCGCCTTCTGCCGCTCGCGATACCCGGTCTCCATGATGTAGTTCTCGGTGGCACTGCGGTCGAGGATCTTCGACAGGATGAACGGCGTGGTGCCGTCCGAATAGTTGATGCCCGAGCCCTTGGGGACTTCGATCGAATGGAACGTGGACAGATCGACGCGCCCCGGATCGTTCGGGTAGTTGCCCACCATGCCATAGTTCCAGAACTCGGTCCGGATGTTATTGGCATCGTGGGTGCCCTTGCGTTCGTACAACGAGCTGCCGCGCTTTGCCGCAGGCACGGGCAGCGAGATCTGCGCCTGGGCCAGCGAAAGCGCCAGCACAGCACAGAGAAGCGTCACAACGATACGGGTCTTCATGAATGACTGTCTCTCCATGGCCGGCTCACAAAGATGAATTCAGGGAAATACCGATCTCGAACCGGCGCGGTGCGTAGTACCTGGTCGGATCGGCCAGGGACCCGCGGTCGGTGTACGGGGTCGTCGAATAATCAGGGCTCCCGGTGTTGGCGAACACCGAGCCGTTGAAGTATCGGGCATTGAAGAGGTTGAAGACTCGCGCGAAGACACTCATGTTCCACCCGCCGAGCGTGAAGTACTTTTCGCCCCGCAGGTCCACGAGGACCCCTTCCGGTTTCCTCCCGGAATTCCGCTCGATCTGCCCGGTCAACCCGAGGCCGATCGATGGCGTATAGGGTTGGCCACTGGCATAGCGGACGACCGCACTGACGGAATAGTCCTCGGGGTTGGACAACTGCACGGTGAGGTTCACGGTATGGCGCTGATCCCAGGAGAACGGCAGTGTCTGCGGACGGGCATCAAGACCCGCCTGCGCGAGGTTCGCGGTCTCCTGCGGATCGCTGGAATTACCCTGCGCAAGCTGCCAGGTGTAATCGAGCGACGTGCTCAGGAGGCCGATGCGGCGCTGGTCGAGGGAGACGGTGAAACCGGTGACGTTGCCGAAGTCGATGTTCGACAGCCGGGAGTACTGTGCACCGGTATAGGTATTCACGAACTGCACGCCGAGCAGATCACGAATGTCCTTATAAAAGAGGTTCACCGAGATGCCGAAGGCATCCGTGAGCGCGTTCTTGTAGCCGACCTCGTACTGGACGGTCTGTTCGGGCTTCACGTCAGGGTTGCCGAGCACACCGTAATCCAACGCTCCCGCCTGCAACAGCGAAAGCCGGTTGTAGTCGGCGTTACGGTACATATCCCCGAGATTGGGCAGTTGGTAGAAGTGTCCATAGGAGAAATAGACGGATGATGTCGAGGTGATCGGATACGAAATGCCCAGGCGCGGAGCGAGCGTGGTCTTCTTGGTGGTCGACCGCGTCCCCGTCGGCGCGCCGGGAATGGCGTTCGCCGGATTCGCGAGATCCGCGGGCATGGTGGACCGTCCATCGAAGTATTCAAAACGAACACCGGCGCGGATGGTCAGGTCGTTCCACTCGATGAGGTCGTGCAGGTAGGCCGCGCCGGAGATCGGGGTGTACGTCCGTGCACCGGGGTACTCGGGCGGATCGTCATACACGCGGGTCAGGACGGAGGTGTTGCCGACCTGTTTGGCGAGCAGCCATCCGGGCGCACCGAATTCCATCGTCGATCGCTGGACCTCGACACCGGCCTTGATCTGATGCGCACGCGAGATCTGGCTTGTCACCGACGCCTTCGCAAGATAGGTGTCGGTCTTCTGCAGATACCGCGAGAGGTCCACGCCGCGCACGATGGCCCCATAATAGTAGTCGGCGTTCAGACTCAACGGACCTTGCTGCACGAGGTCGTACCGGGGATCGAAGAAGTCCTCATACGCCCAGTCGGTATAGCTGAAATAGTTCTGCCGGACACTGACCGTATAGAATGTCGAGGACGAGAGCGTGTGCGTGATATCCAGCCCGTGGACGTAGGAACGCTTTTTCTGCGTGGTGCGGCCATCGGGGTTGATGCGCCAGGAGAAGGCGCCGCCGAGGTTCTTGCCTTCGATCAGATTGAAGAGGATCTGATAGCTGATCTCGAGCTCGGGAATGGACTTATTGGTGATCTTCCCGAGGCCGGACCATTCGCGGGTGTACCCCATCGCCACCTCGCTGCTGTCGCCGGTCGGATACGCGATGCCGCGCGCAAAATCCGAGGAGTCATTGATCGTGAACAGCCTCTTGCCGTACAGATAATCGTCGAAGTGGTACCGGCGCGCATTGAGCAGGAAGAAGGTCTGGGGGAGGCCGGTGGGGCCACTGATGCTCAGTTGATAATTCTGGGTGGTGGCAGGACGGAACGTGAAGTCCAGGTTCCGATAGCCGTCATCGCCGTAGAGGAACGATCCCGCGAACGCCTCGGCATCCACGGTGAAATTCTCGCCGCCCGATTTGAGGACGGTATTGACCACACCGCTCATGGCCTGTCCGTATTCGGCATCGAAGGTGCCGGTGATGACCTGCACTTCCTGGATCAGGGACCGGTCGATGCGGACGGTGGAAGTATTGTCGAACACGTTGTTGACCGAGACCCCGTTCACCTGATACTGCACTTCGCCGGCACGGCCGCCGCGGAAGTGTCCGTCCACGACACCTGCCTGGAGGTTCACGATATCCTGCAGTTCCTGAACGGGAAGGGTTCGAATGTCGCTGTCGGAGATGGTCGCCGTGGTGCTCGTGGCACCCACATCGACGACGGGCCGCTGCGCGGTCACCACCACGTCCTGCGTGGTGATGGAGGCATCTTCGAGGACGGCATCGATCTTGGTCGTCGTGTTCACGGAGACCCTGACCTCACGCGCGGAGTGCGGGCGGTAGCCGACCAGCCGGAATTGGACGGTGTAGGTCCCCGGGGGAACGTTGATGATGGAATAGTACCCATCGATATCGGTCACGCCGCCAAGCTTGGTGCCGGCAAGGATGATGTTGGCGCTGGGCAATGGCTCATTCTTGGCGTCCACAATGCGCCCTGCGATCTTACCGGTTGTGCCCGCGAGCAGCGGTACCGCAGCAAGGAAGAGCAGCAACGCGACACAGCTCACGCCGGTCCTGGTTGTCGTGTGGTTCATGGCGATGCGTCCCTTTGAAACACATCCCCCCACCCCGCGCGGATCGCGGGGTGGAGGGGGTGAATGATGGACAGCTGTTACTTCATCAGCATCATCTTGCCGAGGAGCGTGGCGCCCGTGGTCACGTTCTTCAGGCGGTAGAAATACGAGCCGGAAGCAAGGCCCGCCGCGTTGAAGCTCACGCTGTGGTCGCCGGCCTGACGCACGCCGAGGGACTGCGAATTCACGAGGCGTCCGAGGAGGTCATACACATCCAGCACCACTTCGCTCGCCCGGGCGATCTGGAACTTGATCGTGGTGGACGGGTTGAAGGGGTTCGGGAAGTTGCCGAGGAGCTGGAAGTCTTCGGGGAGCTGACCTTCGGCTTCGACAGCGTTGACACCGCTCGGGTTGATCCAGAACATCGCCGGACCGTCATCCCAGTCGCCCGGGCGGCCAAGCCACGTCTTCACGCCGTACGACCCGCCGTTGAACGAATCGCCGTCGTAGTTGATCAGCGAGAAGTAGGCAATGCCATCACCGCGACCGGCGGCGTAGCCGAGGCCCGTGAGGCGGATCGCCATTTCAGCGGTGTAGCCGGAATCAGCCGTCGTCCCGAGCGTGTCCACCGTGGTGCCGCCCTTGAGGGCGATCTTCACGCGAACGATCGTCCCGAGGGAGTCAAAGCCATCCGGTGAGAGGTCGAAGAGGCGCTTCGTCTGGCCGGCGGAATCCACACGGAACGCGAAACGCATGCCTGCGATCGCATTGTCGCCATCCAGGAGCGTGCGATGGTTGAAGATGACATTGAGACCGTCCCAGCGGTTCTCATTGTCCACCGACTGGACGAACCGGTCGTTGACGTTGAAGCCCAGGAACAGCGTATCGTTCTTCACAGCAGCCTTCACGGTCACCAGACTCGGATCGAGTACGGGGTTCATCGCGCCGTTCACTTCCTGCTGGGTCTGACCGCTGCGGTACTTCAAGGTGTTCGGATAGGCAGCACGGAGCGCACCGTCGCCATACTTCATCGACAGGGACGGCGCACTCTTCCAGATACCTTCGTTCAGGACGCCATCGATGACCGGCGACGGCCACGAGGTGGTACCCGGGATCTCGTAGTCCGCTGCGATCGCAGGCACGGAGCCGGAGGTCGTCACATCCGAGCGCATGAAGATCTTCAGGTGACTGAGGGAGCTGGCATTGCCCCACGGCCCCTGGAGGAACGTGCGGTTGGAAGACTGCTTGAGCGTATCCATCGGCCATTCAAAATCGTTGTCCCAGATGGCCACGTTCCACATCGCGATATCGCCGCCGACCTGCTTCGGTTTGTATCCCCAGAACTTCAGGTTGAACACGAGCTCGGTCGTCCAGGCGGTATCGGTCTTGGTGTCGCTGTTCGTCGTCCCCTGCACAAAGGTCGCGGCATCCCAGATCTGGCGGAGGGAATCCGGACGCGGGTGCGTATACGTCGACCCTGCGAAGCCCATGAATGCCGGCAGTGCGCCGACTTCCTTCGTCGTGGTATCCGCCCAGCCTTCTGCCACCCAGCCATAGAACATCTCGAAGTTCTGCTGCGTCTGGCCGGGAACCTTGATCACACCGGCATTGCCGGTGGGCTGCGGGAAGCGCAGGTTCATCAGCAGAGCGTCGTTGTGGGCCCAGAGCCCGGCACCGATAGACTTGTCACGGCACAGAACGGAAATATACAGACTGTCGCCGTAGACGAGGAACTTCACCGTTGCGTCGGTCGGATCCGTCGGCGGCTTTACGCCGTTCTCAAAGACCCAGCCGCCGCCCGGATCGCCGGACGACAGACCATACTGCACACGGATCGATTCGGCGACCGCCCATGCGGCTTCGTTGAGCTTGCCGTCGAGCGTGATCGCGGTCGCTGTGGTGCGTGCCCAGACCGCATCGGGGCGCTTGGTCATCTGACCGAATGCGCTCACCGATACGAGGAGCAAGGCCACAACAGCCATGGTAGAGAGTTTTGCTCTCATGACGATTACCTCCTGTGGTGATTGAATGATGGAGATGGGACAGCATCTCCAGGTGTACAACGTGGATTACGGGTTTGGTGCTGACTGAATGTATCGTTGCTTACACAGGAACGGGAACCGCCCCGGGCAGCGCGAGAGTCTGCGGCGTCAGGGGTTCGCTCTGTTGCACGAGTGAACACCCACATGAGGCACGCAGGCTCAGCGTCGTCGGGGTGATGATCTGCTGTCTGCGATGCGTATTCTGATGACGGACGGCATGCAGCGCCGTTTCGATCGCCAGGACGCCGAGTGCATGGATCCCGACGCGCACGGACGACAGGGTCGGGGTCGTGTACGAAGCGAATGGTACATCGTCGAACCCTGCCAGCGCCATTTCCTCGGGCACATCCACGCCTGCATCGCGCAAGGCGCTGAGCGCTCCCACCGCCATCGCATCATTGGAGGCGAAGATCGCCGTCGGCCGGTGCGGCAACGCCAGAAGCGTCTTCACCGCATCCACACCCGAGGTCTCGGAAAAATGTCCGGGCACGATGAGCTGTTCATCCGCCGGAATGCCGTGGGCCGCGAGGGCCGCATGATAGCCGCGCAGACGTTCATCGGAGTCCGTATTCCCCGGCGTACCGGTGATGATCGCGACGCGGCGGTGGCCGTGATCCAGGAGATGTGTCACCATGTCCTTCGCGCCGCCGAAGTTGTCGACCGTGATGGAATCGTACGCATCGGATTCCAGTTGATAGTTCAGGAGGACGACGGGGAGCGACTGCGGGAGGTTCTCGTTCAGGGTCTCGGCATCGATGTGCGGCGACATGATGACCAGGGCATCGACCCTGCCCCGCATCATCGTGAGTGCGGCGCGGATCTGACGGCGGTTGTTATGAGAACTCGACACGACCAGATGATAGTTGGATTGCTGGGCGGTCTGGTCGCTGCCCCGGAGCACTTCAGAAAAGAACTCTCCGAACAGATCCGGCAGGAGGAGCCCGATCGCCTCCGTCTTCCGGCGGCTGAGGCTGCGGCCGGTGGCATTCGGGACGTAGCGGAGTTCGCGGGCGACCTCCCGGACATGCTGGCGTGTCCGTTCATCGACGGGGCCGACATTGTTCAGCGCCCGCGATACGGTCGCTATGGACACCCCAGCCTTGAGCGCAACTTCTTTTATGGTCGTCGGCATGTGGTCCTGATGAACAATGATGGTTGGATCGGGTCGATGAAAATGTAAACGCTTACATAAGAGAGGAAAAAAAAACATGCGGCCGCGGCCGCTATGTAAGCGTTTACATTGTACAACTCCAGATCGATATTGTCAAGCGTAAAGTAAAAAAAATGCCGGAGGGTCGCCCCACCGGCATTTCGTACGCCAGCCTCCTCCACTGCCACACTTTCTTAGTCGTTCTTCGCACCCGCCCTTATCCACTCCTGCAGCACCTTCACCTCGTCTGCACTCAGCTGCGCAGGGCGCTCCGCCGACTTCCTCCGCTTCGACCGCATCGGCATCCGCTCTCCGAACGGCGGATCGGCAAGGACCTTCTTCACAAGCAAACTCTCGTCCGGTTTTCCCGGCACGACCGCCGCTCCATGCTCTCCGCCCTTCATCAACACGGCGTGATCATCCAGCGACAGCGCACTGGGATTGAAGCTCTCCTCCGCATGACACGGAAGACAGTGCTTCTGAAGGATCGGCATCACATTCGCTTTGAATGCCGGCACCCCCTCACCCGGCCTCTTTTCCATACCGGCAAGACCCAGGAATGACGGGACGACAAGGACAACCAGCACAACCCGGCGCACATTCATACACGATTCCCCTTAGAGATAGAGATGGAAGAGCACATGCAATTCATTGTTCGAGACATCCTTCGGATCATCGACGATGATCCTGTAGAGAGGACGGACCTCAACACCGGACACCGGGAAGAATTCAAACCCGACACTATACCTGGACACCGAACCGCTCTTCAGGTCCCGGTCGGGATCGTAGAAGTCATACATGAATTTCAGATCGACACCCGGCGTCACCGCATAGTCAAGCTCACCGAAGCCCGCAACTGCCGTGACCGTCTTCGACGCCACCGCGGATCGGATCATATCCACTTCGCCCACCACCGTCAGATCGCCCGCACTGAACGAACCGAACGAGCCGGCCAGGGTCTGTTTCCCTCCGGCTTCCAGCTCGCGCCGGTACACGTTCGCGCCGACGCCGAGTGTGACGTCCTCGCCGAGCGGAAAGAGCCCTTCCGCCCTTCCCAGAAATGCCTTCCGGCTGTCCCCACCACCGAACGCATCCGAGGCATTGAACACCCCCGCCGCGATCCGGAATGCCCCGGGGGCGATCGCAGCCTCCACACCGGTCAACTCCGGCCTCCCGGTCGCCGGACTGAAACCGGTGTACGTCCGCACGAACGACGTATGATCATCCATCCGCATGCCGTAGTTCGGCACGAACTTCCCGACTTTGATGTGCCCATTCGAGGGAAGGACCTGCAGCGACCCAAAGACCTCGAAGCCGCTGTACAATCCCTTCTTCAAATAGAGGCCGACCTTCTTCGAGATGCGGAAACTCAGATACAGGTCGCCCTGCATCTGCCAGAAGGAATTCTCCGTCCTGGACGTCGTCCCTGACGAATCAGGGACCGACCGGACCATATACAGCGTCCGGAAATCCGCCCCCACCCCGAGCACATTCGTGATGATGTTCGTGACATCCTCGGTGCTCATGCCATCGGACCACTCGGGCACCGGCAACTCTTCGCGCCCGTACTTGGCGCCGAAGGCCTGGCGCATGCCACCGCCGGAGGGATCCACGTGACACGATTGGCATTTCATACCCGTGCGTGCCGAGAACCGTGGGAGGGCGTCGGCCGCTGATGCCCACCACGCCACCACCGCCATGACGACGACCATACGCCGGTACCAAACCATGAGAAGGGTCCTTTCGTGTGTGAGAATGCTTCGCCTGTCTGTCAATCTCTGTACTTGTCGGGCACGATGCCCAGATCCGCCATCTTCCTGTACACGGTCTTCCGGTCCACTTCCATCAGCCGCGCGATCTGATTGATGTTCCCGCGGTGGAGCCGCAACATCCTGACAAGATACCGCTCTTCAGCATTGCGCAGGACCGCCCCAAGGTACTCCTTGTACGGGGCGGTCCAATCGCCCGGCACGCCCGGCGTGCCCGCCTGTTCCCCGTCACCCTCCTGCACCTCCGGCAGATCCACGGCAAGGATCGTATCCCCCGGACATTTGATGATGGCCCGTTTCACCAGGTTCTCCAGTTCACGGATATTCCCTTTCCAGGGGTGCCGCATCATCGCACTCACGGCCTCCGGGAGGATCGAGCGCACGCGGCCACCTGCCAGTCCGCCGTGCTTCTGCAGGAACGCCTCCACGAGCAACGGAACATCCTCGAGCCGCTCCCGCAGGGGAGGCAGGGTGATGGGAAAGACGTTCAGCCGGTAGAACAGGTCCTCCCGGAAATCGCCCTCGCGCACCATCACCTCCAGGGTGCGGTTCGTTGCCACGACCACCCGGGTATCCACCGTGATGGGCGTCGAACCGCCCACCCGCTCGAAGGTCTTCTCCTGCAGGACACGCAACAGTTTCTTCTGGACCCCCGGCGTGATGTCGCCGATCTCGTCGAGGAACAGTGTGCCCGTGTGTGCCTCTTCAAAACGGCCCCGGCGCTGCGCCGTCGCCCCGGTGAACGCACCCTTCTCGTACCCGAACAGCTCGCTCTCCAGAAGCATCTCATTGAGCGCCGAGCAGTTCGTCGCGATGAAGGGCGCATCCTTGCGCATACTATTGAAATGGAGCGCACGCGCCACGAGTTCCTTCCCCGTCCCGCTTTCACCCTGCACGAGGATCGTGACGTCCGTATCCACCACCTGACGGATCTGCATCAGAACATCACGCATCCGCGGACTCCGCGTGATGATGTTCGCATAGCTGTAGGTGGACTGCAATTCCTGCCGGAGCTGGTGAAGTTCCCTGTCCCGCTCCCGCCCCTGAAGGGTCTTCCGGATCTTGATCAGGAGCTCGTCATTATTATGGGGCTTCGTCACGTAATCCGCGGCCCCGAGCCGCATGGCCTCCACCGCGGTCTGGATCGAACCGAAACCCGTCACCATGATCACCGGCACCTCGGGCAACTTCTCCCGCAACCGGGACAACAGCACCAGGCCGGTCATCTTCTCCATCATCATATCCGTGATCACCAGGTCCACCGGGGTCACGCCGAGCACAGCCAGGGCCTCTTCACCGTTCGTCGCCAGCATGACACTGTATCCTTCATCCTCGAGGAGTGTCCTGGTGGCGACCCGGAATGCCCGGTCATCATCGACGACCAGGATCGTCGTTGCAGCAAGCGTTGGATCGGTCATGCCCTGACTCCTTCTCCCGCGCGGACGACCGGGAGTCGAATGATGAATTCCGTGCCCACGCCGGGAGCGCTCTTCACATCGATGGAGCCCTGGTGCTGCTGGATGATCCCGTAGGTCACCGCCAGGCCGAGGCCCACACCACTCACCTCCGATTTGGTGGTGAAGAACGCATCAAAGATCCTCGGCAAATGTTCCGGCGCGATCCCGCTCCCCGAGTCGCGCACCGTCACCACGGCCCGGTCTCCCTCCTGCACCAGCCCCATCACCAGGGTTCCTCCCTCCGGCATCGCATCACGGGCATTCAGGAGAAGGTTCAGGAGCACCTGTTTCAGTTTGTCGCGCGAGCCGCAGATCGCAGCCACCGGTCCGGCGATCACCGAAGAGAGGCGGATGTTGTGCGACGCGAACGCTTCCCTGTGCGCCCGCTCCATTTCATGGACGAGCGCCCCCAGGTCCACCGGCGTCATCGGTGTTTCGGCGACGGACCCGCGGTGCACATCGAGCAACTGCCGGGTGAGCGTTGCCATGCGCGTGACCTCCTCGATCGCCAGACTGATGAGTTCGTGCGCCTGATCGTTCGCCGTCATGCGCCGGAGCGAGGATTCCAGGAGGCTGCGCGTATTATGGATGGGGTTGTTGATCTCATGGGACAACTGGGCCGCCATCTTTCCGGTCACCGCCAGCCGCTCACTCCGCACCAACTCCTGCTGCGTCCGCCGCAACCGTTCCATCGCTTCTTCCAGGTCCCTGTTCCGCCGGACCAGGTCGCGGTTCACCTGATCCAGGCTCGCGATCTTGTCCGCCAGCGACTCCCGCATCTCATCGAAGTGTTCCGCGAGCACGCCGAGCTCATCACGGCGTTGCCCACCCACCGACCCCGGGCCCGACGCATGGACGGTCAGATCGCCCTTTTGCATGGCGGTGGTCGCCTTCACCAACCGGTCCACCGGCGTGGCCACGGTGCGACGGAACACAAGGACGGCCAGGCTCACGGCAACGACCGTGAAGATGACGAAGATGATCACGGACCGGCGCCAGTTGCCCTGCGTCGCCTCGGTGAAACGGGCAAGCGAGAACCGCACATCCGCCGCGCCGAGCGTATACTCCAGCGGGACGGCATGGCACTTCTGGCATACCTTCGTTGCGTTGAACGGGATCACCGCACGGAATTGATCGCCGCTGCGCAGGAACACCGGCTGGCCGCCGGCGAGGACATGCGCCTGCACGGAGTCCTGCAACGGGGTCGGACGCATTTTGGCATGCAGGGCCAGGCGCCGTTCTTCGCTCAGAAGTTCTTCGCGGAGGCGCAGGTCATTCGCAAGCACCCCGAGACTGTCGAAGTGGCGGATCCTGTTCACCCGTTCGACGTAGGTCGTATCGATCTCCTGGCTGTACACCATCTGACTGACCAGGCTCTCCCGGATGAGGTCGGCGTAGGTGTGCGCGGACATCTGCGCCTGCTCCATCATCTCCTCTTCCTGAAAGCGGTTCTGAACGATCACACTGATCGTCAGGGAGACGAGCATCAATGGAACGACACCCAGAAGGATCTTCCAGGAGAGGGAGACGGAACGAAGAGGCATCACTCGGTCCTGCCCAGAAGACTATCCGACGTCGTTGTCGCCCATTCGCAGAGCCTGTCTTTTTCCGCTTCACTGAGCGCAGCATCGCCGTGCAGCAACAGATACCCCTTCAGCGGCATGCTCCCCTTGTCCACCTCAATGGAGATCATCTCGAGCTTGGCGGCCTGCCGCTTCACCGAATACGTCCCCCACGTGGAAAAGTTGAGATGGCGCCGGCCCTCCTCGACATGGTCCGCCACGATCCAGGACGCCGGGGCGACCGCCGTGTACCATGGCCACCGCGTGGTGTGTGAATGACAGTCGTTGCAGGACCTGTCCAGGATGGCCTGGACATCGGCAGGGACACCGAGCCGCGATGACAGAGCAACCCGCGGGTCTTCCCCGGGGTTTGTCCGGTCCGGCCGCGCAATGAACTGCATGGCCACGAGGCCCACGCCGATGATGAGGGCTACGATCTTCAGAATGGTCTTCATGGTTCTCTCGTGGGGGTCATCAGATGATACGCACCGCGGACGGCAAGGTCAATTGTTCAGCGCTCCCTGATTGATCCACGTACGGAGGACATTGACGGTGCTGTCCTGAAGGTACGGGCCACCCTGCGGCATCTGGGTCCCGAACGGCGCGGGGTTCAGCAGTTTCTTGATGAGGTTGCTGTTGTCCGCCTGGCCTGCCACGACCGCGGCCCCGTGCGCCCCGCCGGTCAGCAGGGCGGCTACGGAAGTGACCGTGAGCCCACCGCTGCCGCCATGGCACCCGGTACACCCATGGCGTTGAAGGATGGGAACCACATGCTGCGAGAATGATATCGTTGACCCCGCCGGCGGAACGGGCAGGTCGGGTTGCACGGGCTCGGTGCCCATGTCCTTACAGCCTGCGACGGTGACAACGAGGAGCCCGATGGCGATCTTCTGGAAGGTGTTCATGTCAGTTCCCGGTCCTTCATTCTGGAGTTTTCGGCGTCATCATTTCAAGACCGACAGCGTGCGGGCATGAGAGGCTCCGGACGCGCCGATCAGGCGATACACATACACACCGCTGGCAAGACCACGCGCATCGAAGTCGACCTGGTACGCTCCGGGCTGCATCACGCCCTGGGCGAGAACTGCAACCCGTTGACCGAGGAGAGTATAGACCTCGAGAGCAACGCGCTCTTCTCTTGCCACGCTGAAGGGGATCCTGGTGGACGGATTGAAGGGATTCGGATAGTTCTGTCCGAGGGAGAACGCTTCGGGGGTACCCGTGTCAACGACCCTGACGTCGGTCAGGCCCGTCGCGGCCGCAGCAAGCTGTCCGCGGATCTCACCAGCGGGATTGGCAGCCGTGTGGAAATTCACGTAGATGTTCCCTGCGAAGAGCGAATCCTTCAATACGTCGGTCAGGGCCTGCGTGGGGGCCGAAGCCGCCCAGTTGCCATTTACCGTGCCCGATGCGGGTTCCCCAGCCACGGCAATGGCCTTCACCAATGCCCCATTCCGCCCCGGACCAGCGGCATGGAAATGCCCGCCTGCCGTGAGTGGACCGCTCAACCCATAATACGTAAACCGATAACGGAGGTCATTCCGTTCCCCGTTCAGCACGGCATACCCGCTCCCTTTGCCATTCGTTGTCACCGATGGGCTTTCCTGCGACCCATCAAGGGTCACATCAAAACCGATCCCGGTGGTCATATCCAGTTGTCCGCGGATCTCCCCACCCGGATTCGCCGCCGTGTGGAAGTTGACATAGATCTTCCCTGCCAGGAGCGACTCCGCTATTGCCGGTGTGAACTTCTGGGACGCATCCGTCGCCTTCCACAGGCCGCCGATCGTGGCTGCAGCCGGTCCACCGGATGTCGCTATCCCCTTCGCGATGGGGCCATTCCGGCCAACGGTGCCGAAGTGGAAATGGCCGCCTGCGGTCAGCGTACCCGTCAGGCCAAAATACGTCACCGCGTACCGGGCTTCAGTCCGCTCGCTGTTCATGACGATATAGGCGACCCCGCGCCCGTCCGCGGTCACCGCAGGCACTTCCTTGTCAGCTTCAAGCGACGCCGAGAATCCCGTCCCGCCCGCAAGCACAAGTTGCCCGCGGATCTCTCCACCCGGATTCGCAGTCGTATGGAAGTTCACATACAGCCTTCCGGCGACCGCGGAATCCACCAGCGCCGGCGTCAGCGGCTGCGAGCTGTCCGTCACCTTCCATGCATCACGCACAACATTGGCGGCGGGGTCCCCACTCTTCGCTATCGCCCGCACGACCCCGCCGTTCACACCCACCGCTCCCGTATGCACATGGCCACCTGCGCTGAGCGTCCCCGATAATCCCTGATAGGCGATCTCATACCTCATCTCGGTGCGGTCCGTGGACAGAACGAAGACCCCGGTCCCCGAGGCTGTGGAAGCATTGACGGGGACCTCCTGGGCACTGTTGAGATCAACCGTGAAATGCAGTTCGGTCCCGAGCGACACCTGCCCGCGGATCTCTCCTCCGGGATTCGTTGCCGTGTGAAAATTCACATAGACCTTTCCGGTCAGCAACGACTCCACGATCGCGCTCGTCAGGGGCTGTGATGCATCGGTCGTCCGCCACACACCGGTGACCGTTCCGCTCGCCGGCGCACCACTTGTCCCGTAGTTCTTCACCACCGGTCCGTTGACCCCGGCACGGCCCATGTGGAAATGGCCACCAGTGATCGTCCCGCTCAGTCCGTGATACGTGAGCGTGTACTTGAGTTCGGTCCGGTCATCGCTGAGCACGAACGATCCGGTCCCGCTCGCCGTCGTGGAGATGACGGGAACATTATCCGCGCCGGTCAGCGCAGCGGTCAGATGAATTCCTGCCATGGCCGTCGCAGCCATGCACACGATCAACAGCAATAAAATGGTCTTCACTGGATCCCTCGTCTCGGTCGTTCAATGCGTCGTGGATTTGTCACCGCGCGTGGAGATATGCAGCGGCGCGTACAACGGACAGACACTCACCGCGCTGGTCAGCAGCAAGACCACGGCGAGGACGCCGAAGATCCATGCCGCAAGGCCGGTGACGGTCTCCGTGAGGAGGAGAACGATGAACACCAGGGCCAACCCCGAGCGTGCGATCCTGTCAAATGTTCCCATGTTCTTTTTCATGATGCGATCCCTTGAGATGAACGTGGACTACGTGTGTGGCACACCGCAAATGGATCCGGGATCAGTCCGGCTCTCCGTTGCGGTCGTTGTCTTTGAATACCGATGCGAACGACCCCTTGACCCTCTCATCGATCTGCTTGTCCTGGTTGAACGGGTCCAGGACCAGCCCGTTCACGGTGAACCAGGCGTACGGGTCGATCTTCATGGTCACATTCACCGTCCCTTCCTCCGTCACCGCTACCGGCGGAAGCAGGACCAGTTCCTGACGTGCCGACTCGCGCGATGTGAACGTGAATGGCGTGTCATGATAGAGCCCCGTGACCACGACCGAATATCTCTCATTGCCGCTTGATCCCACGCGGAAACTGGAATCAGGGATCGATTCATGATCCTCCGGCTTGTGGATATCGAACCGCACGCGGTCATACACGCCAGCCCGTACACGGGTGGCAGTGACCGGGGTCATCTTCGCATCCAGGTTCAGGTCGACGACGATGGACCCGGTGTGCACATCCGTCGAGTCATCCGATGTGGCACGGGAGAGGGCGATCCGCTTCAACAGGATCTTCACGGACGTGATGTGAAGGGTCTCGTGGTGGACCTTGTGGATCACCGAACCTGCGGCCTGGACACTGAATTGGACATTGTGTGTCGAGATGTCAGGACCGACGCCCTGATCCTTGCAGCCAGAAGCCAGCATGCCGATCGCCAGCATCAATGATACACCCGCAACCTGAAACGTTCGCGTTCGCATAGCGCACCTCGGGAGATGGACGATTGGTGAAGTTTGGAGTGCCAATGCTATTTCAAGCGGCGTGCCATGCATGAGAACGGCGAAAGGTGGCCGAAAGAGGCTGGAAACGGGGAAAGGGGAGCAGGGTGTGGCACGAATGCCACACAGTAAAACGGGACACCAAAAACAGAACCGGGGCATGCATGCCACATGCCCCGGTTGGGTTGAACGACCGATCGTGGAGCCGGCAGGCGCTAGACCTTGTCGGGCTCCGCGTGGATGGAGACCTTGGTGATCTCGGGGTATCGTTCGTAGAGCCGGCTCTCGAGTTGCGAAACGATCCGGTGCACCTCAGCAAGCGAAAGGGTGTGCGGAAAGATGCAGCTCAGGTGTACGGTGCACTGTTGCTCTTCGTTCCGCAGGATCTGGGTGACGGTGCCTCCCACGACGTCCTGCTGTTGTGCAACGAACTGCCCGACGGAGGTGCGCAGCGCATCGTCTGCAGCCGTGGGGGCGACTTCGCTCTGACCCGGGAGATACTCCTCGAGGTGGACCGTGACATGCGCCACGTGCTGCACCTGCCTGAAGATCGCTTCTTCCAGTTCATCGGCGATCGCATGTGCATCCACGAACGACACGCCCGCCGTATACTCCACATCGAACTCCACGTGGTATCTCCCCTCCTGGTGGTGGACCACCAGGTTGTGGGGCGGGCGGAGCCCCCGGCCAATGACGATCATGCGAACCTTGTCGGCGACCGACTCGTCACTGCTTTCAAAGGGTTCCGCGTGGACCACAACGTCGATCCCGGGATGCCGCTCGTTGATCGCATGCTCAACGGCGTCCATGATCGCGTGGGCCTTCTGGAACGGCGTCGTACGGCGGATCGCAACCGTCGTATCCACGAAGATCTTTGCACCTGAGGGGCGAATGCGGATGTTGCGGACATCCTCCACGCCATCAACACTCTGGACCGCTGCGACCACCTGCTCGTAGAGGCCGTCCGGTACTTTATCCATAAGGGCGTCCACCGTCCGCCGGCCCAGCCGGTAGCTGACGAACAATACAAGGAAGGCGACGATGAGCGCCGCGAGCGCATCGAGCCAGACGTAGCCCATGGACACGAAGACGAGTCCGGCGAGGACGACCAGCGAACTCCACACATCACTTGAGAAGTGCAGTGCGTCGGCCTCGAGCGCCTGGCTCTTGTACTTCACCGCCACCTTCTTGAGGGCGCGTGATCGACTGATGTCAACGAGGATCGCCACACCGATGACGATGTAGCCCCAGATGGACGACTCCACGTGCGATCCCCCGGTGAGCAGCCGGCTGACCGCTTCATAGATGATCCATCCACACGTGATCACCAGCAACAGGGTTTCGATGAACGCAGAGAGGTTCTCGATCTTCCCGTGGCCGTACTGATGTTCCTTGTCCGGCGGCCGGGCAGCGATCTTCACGGCGACAAACGTCACCAGCGCCGCCAGGAAATCCAGGCCGGAATGGGCGGCCTCGGAGAGGAGGCCCAGACTATTGGTCTCGATCCCGACAACGAGCTTCAGGCCGGTAATGAAGATCGCAGCGAACACCGAGGTGAGAGCGATCCTGCTCTTCTCGCCGTGGGGGTCCTCAACGTAGCCGACGTCAATGTGCGGTGGCATGCAACGATCCCGTGGGGATGTTCGATGGATTCGTGGGCCGTGCCGTATCGGACCCCGGCCTGGTCATGGTGCCTGCTCCGGCGCTACATCATCCAGCTTGAACCGCATCCGCAACGCATCATGCTCATGGCTCCACGAGATCAGGCGGAATCGTCCGCATGCCCCCGTGGAGGCGACATGGGCCCCGATACATGGGCAGACATCGGCGTCGCCGCAGCGTACGATACGCACACGGTCGCCCGACCCCTCAGGGAGGCGCGACAGATTGAACTGCGGTCCGGCCTCTTCAAAGGTCAGGAATTCCTCCGTCACGGGCAGGTCCGCAACGATGAATGCATTCACCCGGGCCTCGACCGCTGCCGCTTCCTGGTCCGTGAGGGTCCGGCCAAAGCGGTAATCAGCCTTCGATTTCTTCTTCTCGATGTGCGTCGTGAACGGGCGGTCCATCCCGAACATCGCCACCAGGACACCGCTCATGAGATGTTCCGCGGTATGCATCCGCGGGTCAACGTCCTTCATGCGTCTCCCTCCATCACTGCCCATGGCACATGGAAACCTCCGGCCTCCCGGGGAACGGTCACACCAGGGCAACTTCTGCCCTGGTATTCGGGTACCGGCAAGACGGTGTTCAATGGTTCAAGCTACGAAGTGACATGAGGAAAAACAAGATGAGGCAACGAATCACCGTTGGACAGAATCGAATTATTGATGAGGCAACGGGCGGGGGCTGGTGGACGGATGATCACCTGCGGGGATCAAGGAGCAGGTGCCCGTGCAAGCATGACGCAATCCCGCGAACGCTCTTCATCAAAGGATTCGAGAGCTATGCTCCCGAGCGTGCTGATGTCCGAGAAGCCGGCGTGACGCGCAGCCTCGCGGAGATCGTCAGCGGTGAACGGTGTCAGGTCCACGGATTGTGTCGCCGCCGGGGCTGTGCCGTCCACACGCTCCCGGGTGATGTTGAAACGGATCCGGCCGCCCCCGTACTCGTACCAGCGCAGGAAGCGGATGCCATCCTCGACCTTGTCTGCCAGGACCCGCTCCTTGGATGCGAGGATGCGTTTGTAATTGAGCATCTGCACGAAGAGCAGACCGCCGGGACGAAGAATGTCCCGGAACGCCTTCAGCGAGACCAGGAGGTCGTCGGGAGTGGGAGCATGGGCAAGGGTGTTCCCCATGGACAGGACCGCATCCTGGGGCTGCATGACCAGAGAAGGGAGATCCTCGAACGCCCCGACCAGGGCGGTGAGTCGGAGCTCTTCCCGGGTAGCGCGAACCCTGAGGGCATCGACCATGGCGGGTGAGAGGTCCACCGCGGTGACCTGCACACCAAGGCGCGCGAGGAGGATCGCATGGAATCCGGTACCGGTGCCGGCGTCGACAGCCTGACTGATCTTGTAGCGGTCGACAAGGAGCTTGATGAACGGGCGCTCGCGGACGAAGCGCTGTTCGAACCCCGTCATCCGGTCATAGTCGACGGAAAGCCGGTCATAGAACCCGGCGATGTCACCGGTCTCAGTCCTCGGGTCCATACGCGGGCACCTGTCCACGGAAGTGATTGTACACCGGCGCATCGAGCGTGTTGAAGCGCCTGAGGTATTCCTCTTTGCTGATGCCGTTATGCCAGAACCCGGTAAGCATGGCCATGCCGACCACCGCAACGAAGACACCGGCGACAAGCGCACCATAGACCTTTGCAGGAACGGCGCGTGCATGGTTCGCCGCACGAAGTTCCAACGTGTCCTTGACCGGACACGCCGCCACGCATGCCATACAGCTCGTGCATTCGTCGCTCCACACGCGTGTTGCCTTGTGGACCTTGATGCGCGACGGGCAGGCTTTCGTGCAGAGTTCGCAGTCGATGCATGTCGCTTTCGTCCGCGTGATCCTCAACGGGCTGAGCCAACCGGCGATGCCAAGCAACGCCCCGTACGGACAGAGGAACCGGCACCAGAAGTTCTTGATGACGACGGAGAGCAGCGCCAGAATGATGATCGTCCAGAGCGCGAACGTGGTGATCTCCGCGAAGAAGAGATACATCTTCACGTCCGCCATCTTGTTGTACGGACTGTAGATGAAGGCTGCGAGGCTGGAGGCATCCATACCGGCGATGGACGCGACGAAAAATGCCAGCAGCAGATACTTGAGTGACCGGAGCGGATAGTCCAGCCACCGGGGCGGGTCGAATGTCCGTCCGAACAGTTTCTTGCCGAACATCCAGAGCGATTCGCTGAGCGTGCCGATGGGACAGAGCCAGCTGCAGAACGCCTTCTTCAGGACGACGCTGACTGCGAGGATCGCGAGAAGGATGATGAGACCCGACGGATGCACGTTATTGACGATGCCGGTATGCCACCAGTACTTCAGGCTCATGAGCGCACTGATCGGGAGGAATCCTTCGGCACCCGGCGGACGTTGAACAAATGTTTCCGTCCCACCGGATGTCCCCCATCGCATGAACAGCGCGAACTCGACGCCGATCCAGATGCACAGGGCGACGAAGGCGAACTGGATGACCGACCGCTGGAATTGCGAATCTCCGGCCCACCGCGCGCGCAGGCGCTTGAACCAATGCGACTCATGCTTGTACGCCGGCGTGCCGCGGCGCATCTCCGGCGGGATCTTCTTTATGCGCAACGGACGGGTTGAGACCGATGATGGGGTCGTCGTCGCTGTTCGTTCCTCCATGAACCTCTCCTTCTCCTGCAGCAGCATGAAGCTCCTCCCTTCGTCCCGAGTCTATCGGATGGTCTTCTCTGATTACTGTTCAGAAAAACATCGGGGTCATTGGTACTTCGGCCGGTACTCCGGACGTTTCATATCGCGCGCCATCTCTGCGACATTCCGGCTGACGAGCATCTGGTAGATCTGATCCCGTTGCGCGCCCCACATCTCATGCACCGAGCACGGGTTCTTCCCCGAGCACTCCGGAAACCCGAGCACGCAGGAACTCGTAAAAGCATCGCCATCGATCGCTTCGACGATGTGGAAGAGGGTGATATCTTCCGCCGGAAGCGCGAGAGAGAATCCGCCCTTCGGGCCCTTCTCCGACCTGAGCAAACCCTTGCGGGTCAGGCTCTGCAGGATCTTCCCCAGGAAGTGATACGGGATCTTCAACCGGCGTGTCAGGGCGTTCGTCGGCACCCGCTCTCCTGCCGGCTTGAGGGCAAGGAAGAGCACGGCCTGGATCGCGTACTCACATTGTCTTGAGAAGAGGATGCTCATTGTATTTCAGATATCTTTGTCTGAATATAAGAACCGGGGAGGAGAAAGTCAAGTCCCCCTTCGCCCCGTTGACCCTTCCCGTATTTCGGCGTACCTTGAAGCCAATGCACACTAGCAACTTCTCCGGGAACCCTATGTACCCGCACCTGCGCATGATACTGAACCAACCATCCCTGGTGGCTTTCTGCCTCTTCGTGGGCATGTCGTCAGGTACGGCCCAACCAGGACTGCTCTCCGCACGACAGGTGGGGCCCGGGGTCTTGCACTCGAAATTCCTGCTCAGCGGGCCGTTGACGGTGGACGTCCTTTCGGTCTCCCTTCGCGAACCCACGGTCCGGATCGAGACCTATCGCCCCGAGGGACTGACCGAGACCACGGATCAGGCGGAAGCAAACGACCGTCCCGGTCACCGGGTGCTCGGGGCCGTGAACGCCGACTTCTTCTCATTCCAGACCGGATGGCCTGTCGGGAACCAGATGGTGAACGGTACGTGGGTCCTCGGAACCAGATCCGCACGCTCGCACATGGCGATCGATGCCGCAGGTCGTCCGTTCATCGAGCGCATCACATTCACGGGGAGCGTCACGGCATCCTCGGGCACAACCTTCCCTCTTGCCGGCGTGAACATCCCGCACCGCGCCAACCCGCTGGTCCTCTCCACGACGTTCCATGGCACGCTGACCGCACATGATCCCGTGCTGGGTGCCTGTGTCGTGCGGTTCATCGATTCAACTCTCACTGCCGGCGACACGCTGCGCGCTGTCGCACTCGCGAACAACCCCGGGGACGGCATGCCCGTCATGCCGGGCACAGCTGTCCTCTCGGCATCGGCGGACACGGGAGTTGCATTCCTGGCCAGCCACGTCCACATCGGCGACACGCTCCGCCTCCTTCTTGGCACCGCGCCGGGCCTCCGCGGGATCACACAGATCATCGGGGGATGCGGGCGTTTTCTTGCCGGCGGTAGGGACGTCACCGACAGTACGTCGCGCCTGGAGGGCATCACGGAAAGATTCACGGGCGTGCGGCATCCGCGGACGTTCACGGGGTTCGACCGCGATTCCACGATGCTCTACATCTGCACGGTCGACGGCAGACAGTCTACGAGCATTGGCATGACGTTCGCGGACATGGCGTCCTTCCTGCTCTCGCTCGGGGCAACGGAGGGATTCAATCTGGATGGCGGTGGATCGACCACGATGGTGGTGCAGGGAACGATCGTGAATGCACCGTCCGACAAGACCGGCGAACGGCCGGTCGCCAATTCCCTGCAGGTCATCAGCACGGCGCCGGACAGCCTCCTGCATCCGCCGACCCGCTGACGCGTCAACGTGCCGAGGAAGGCCTCGCGCCAGGCGGTGCACTCCCGCTACGTACGGCGATCATTTCCGCCACGATGCTCACCGCGATCTCTTCCGGTGTATGGGAACCGATCGGGAGGCCGATCGGTGTACGGATACGTGCGATGCGTGTCTCATCCACTCCCGATGCGCGCAACCCTTCCAGCACCACCTGTACCTTGTTCGCACTCCCGAGCATCCCGAGATACCTCCACTCCGCACGTACGGCCTGATGCAGCACCGCGGCATCATCCCGGTGGCCATGCGTCATGATCACCACAAAACTCTGCGGCGTTGATCCGATCCGTGCGACGATGCCATCATAGGGGGCGCAGACGATCCGTGCCGCGAGCGGGTGCTTCTCCGCCGATGCCCACTCCGCACGCGGGTCCACCACCGTGACCATGAACCCCGTCTGTGCCGCAAGCCGCGAGAGGGCCACGGCACAGTGACCGGCCCCGAAGATGATGAGGGGAACACCTGACGCGAGTGGCTCCACCAGGATCTCTTCAACGCCCCCACACACCATCGGGGTTGCGATCCCGGTACCGTCCATCCTCCCCAGGTCGAACGACCACCGTACGGGGCTTCCCGGTTGCTCCGCCCCGATCTTGTCCAGCGTCATCTTCTCCAGTGCCCCGCCGCCGATCGTCCCCGCCACAAGCCCTGAAAGCCGGGCGATCATCTTCATCCCCATGCGTGCAGGGGTGGAGTCCGTCGTCGCTATCACCGTTGCGAGCCATGCCGGTTCCCCCGAACGGGAACACGCCGCGAGCTGATCGTAGAATTCTGCACGTGCTCATCAGACACCAGAAGAGATGATGGATCAGGTGGACGCAATGACCGACGCTCGGGTCATCTCATATCGTCGGGAGTATTCACATTCTGGACAACACCTTCATCGGTGACAACGACCCGTACGGTGCGAATGCCACTCTCGGCAATGATCGTACGGAGCGACGCATCCGGTCCTCCCCCCCGGATCAAGCCGAACAGACCCGCAGGCACATAGACCGGGTGTCCGCCGCGACCGATGTATTCCGGTTTGACCACAGCATCCGGTTGCCCCACCGCACATTCCATCAGGAGGCGCACGGTGGCGGGAGCAATGTACGGATGATCCACCGGGAACACGAACGCTCCCGGTGCCCCTTCGATCGTGGTGAGCGCTTCCCTCAGCGATGACAGCATCCCCCGGGAGGGGTTGGGATTCACGACAATGCTGACCGTCGGACCGCACTGTCCCTGAACCCGCCCGGCTTCCTCTTCGGTCACGACACACACCACAGGCGCACACCCGGCACCCCGCGCAAGGCCCACAACCCTATCAAGGAACGTCCCCCCTTCTGCCGGAAGCCGGTACTTCGGCTGCCCGATCCTCTCGCCTCTTCCCGCGGCAAGAATGACGGCCGCCGGACGCGCTGTCACGAGAGTCCGATCTCCCGGTTCAGGCCATTGATCAATGCATCCACCCGCGCCGGTTCCTCCTCGAACAATTCACGCCAGTAGGCGGGATCCCACTGCGCATTGAGCTCATCCGATGTCTTTCCCTGCTGCTCCACCCACGTATAGTATTTCAGATTGTGAATGGCCTTCCGGTCGTAATACCCGAGCTCCTTGAAGTGATCGATCCGCTGATGGTGCAACGGCCCTGCAAGGTCGCGCTCCGCCTGGGGCGAAGAGTACGCCCCGCGCTCGGCAGTGAGTTCCCCCAGGCGCGAACGGTACATGTCCGCGGAATCTGTGAAGACCGTGAAGATGACATCCTCCGACGACATCTCGAAATACCGTGCCGTCTTGATCGCCGCAAGCATATTGGCGATGGAGGAGATGCCCAGCAGGGGCAACTGCTCGACCACTCCTGCCGCCACGCCGGCGTTACGGAGGGCAGCCTTACCCTCCGGCTCGTTGAACAGCCGCAGGATGCGCATGGCATCTTCATCATCGATGGCCGCGACGCCGTCCGTATTCCGGACATTGTGCACCCAGGGGACGTGTTTGTCGCCGATCCCTTCGATCCGATGGCCTCCGAACCCATTCATCAGCAGTGTCGGGCACTGGAGCGCCTCACTGGCCACGATCTTCAGGTCGGGATGCAGCCGCTTCAAAAGATCACCCGCGGCGATCGTCCCCGCCGAACCCGTCGCGGAGATGTAGGCCGCCATGCGTCCGCCCGCGCAGGCCTTCTGAAAGACCTCTTCCATCGCCGGGCCGGTGACCGCATAGTGGAAGAGGGGGTTGCCGAACTCTTCGAACTGGTTGAAGATGACGTTGATGGGATCGCCCTTGAGCTCCCAGCATTTGTCGTAGATCTCCTTCACGTTCGATTCGCACCCGGGGGTGGCGATCACCTCGGCACCGATCTCCCGCAGCCAGACGAACCGTTCCTTCGACATCTCTTCCGGCAGGATCGCCACGGACGTGCATCCCAGAAGAGCGCAGTCGAACGCTCCGCCACGGCAGTAATTGCCCGTCGACGGCCACACGGCCTTGTGCTTGTCGGGATCGAACTCACCGCTGGCCAGTCGCGGCACCAGGCATCCGAACGCAGCACCCACCTTGTGCGCCCCCGTGGGGAAATACTTGCCCACCAGCCCGATGATCCGCGCAGGAACGCCGGAGATCGCCGGAGGGATCTCCACGTAGTTCACATCTCCGAAGAGCCCCGTCGTCATATCGTTCTTCCAGCTGATGCGGAAGAGGTTCACGGGATTGATGTCCCACAACCCGACGCCCTGCAGCCGCTTCAGGATCGCCGGGGGGATCTCCGAGGGATTCGCCATCTGCCGGAATGTCGGGATGACAATGTTGCGCTGGCGGCAACGAGCAGCGGTGCGCGCAACAACCTCGGGGTGATGCTGCTTGACGATGCGCGACATGGTCATGCCCTTTCCGTTGCCCGGGTCATGATCTGTTCGATCTTGGTGACAGGATGCTGCATACGCGTCAGGAACACGAGGGCCGCAATGACGAACGGCTTGAAGCCGGCCTCTTTATAGGTCTGAATGCGGGAGCGCTCGAACACCGATCCGGCCACTTCGCCCTGAGCGCAGCTCACTCCCGAGATGTCGGCCGGGAGGCAGTGCATGTACAACGCCTTCCCGTCCTTCGTGGTCTTCATCTTCGCCTCCGTGCACTCCCAGTCCTTGTGCTTCGCATTCTCCGCAAGGCACTGCTTCTCGAGGTCGGTCAACCCCGGACGATCGCCCTGCGTGAGCAATGTGGTCCGCTTCTCCATCACGTGGAAGGGTGCCCAGGATTTCGGATAGACGATGTCCGCACCGGCGAATGCCTCATCCATGGAATTGCCCACGGTGAACTTCCCGCCGGCAGCCGCGGCCTGCTTCTTCGCCCGTTCCACCACATCCGGGATCAGGTCGTACCCCTGGGGATACGCGAGAGCGACGTCCATCCCCATGCGTGTCATGAGTCCGATGATCCCCTGCGGCACCGACAGCGGCTTGCCGTAGCTGGGGGAATACGCCCAGGTCATGGCGATCTTCTTCCCGCGTAATGCTTCCAGCGAACCGAATTCGGCCTTCAGATGCGCCAGGTCTGCCAGTGTCTGGGTCGGATGATCGATGTCGCACTGCAAATTGATCACGGACGGACGGCGGTGCAGCACCTTCTTCTCATACCCTTCCTGCACGGCAGCGCCGACCTCGCGCATATACGTGTTCCCCGCGCCGATGTACATGTCATCCCTGATCCCGATCACCTCGGCCAGAAAGGAGATCATGTTGGCGGTCTCGCGGACGGTCTCGCCGTGGGCGATCTGCGACTTCACTTCATCCAGCTCCGAGAGTCCCAACCCCAGGGCGTTCACTGCCGAGGCGAAACTGAATCGGGTCCGGGTGGAGTTGTCGCGGAAGATGGAGATCGCCAGTCCCGTATCGAACGAACGGATCGAGACACCGTCGCGGTGGAGCTTCTTGAAGAGTTCGGCAACGAGGAGGATCCCCTTGATCTCGTCGTCGGCATGGTCCCAGGTAAGGAGAAAATCCTTGTTGTACAGGTCCAGCTTCAGTCCGTGCAGCGCATCCAGCGTCGTGTTCATGGTCTGCTTCTTCAGTGTTGTATGAGGTTGTGGTCAGGTTCCTGTGCGGCCTGCTGATAGTACGGTATGGCCGCAACGATAGCATCGACGATCTGCTGGTACCCCGTGCACCGGCAGAGATTGCCATAGATCGCCCGGGAGATCTCGGCCCGGGACGGATTCGGATTCTTGAGCAGCAAGGCATGAGCAGTCAGGACCATCCCCGGTGTGCAGAAGCCGCACTGGATGGCGCCGTGGTCCACGAATGCCTGCTGCAACGGATGCAGTGTGCCATCCGGCGCCGCCATGCCCTCGATGGTCAACACCCGGTGCCCCGCCGCTTCGCTCACGGTCTTGGTGCAGATCTTCATGGGCGCATCGTCCAGCAGGATCGTGCACGCGCCACAGGCACCGATGTCGCACGCGTTCTTCGCCCCCGTCAGATCGAGGTCCTCGCGGAGGAACATCACCAGCCGTTTGTCCGCTTGCTCCGGTGTGATCGGGTACGTCCGGCCATTGACGGTGATGGTCATCGCGCACCTCCTTCCGCCGGTTTCGGGCGGATGGGCAGGGATGTGTAACGGATCCCGCTGGCGTTATACACGGCATTGGCGACCGCCGGGGCCATGAGCTCATTGGTCGGCTCGCCGATGCTCTTCGCGCCGGACGGCGACTGCGGATCGGCGTTCTCGATGATGATCGCCTTCATCTGCGGCATATCCATCGATCGCGGGATGCGATAGGAATTCAGGTTGCTGTTCATGATCTTGCCGTCGCGCACATCCAGCGCCTCATGGAGTGCATAGCCGATCCCCATCGCCATGCCGCCAAAGAACTGCCCTTCGAGCATCCCCTTGTTCACGGCCGTGCCCACATCGTGAGCGGCAACGGCATTCAGGAGCTTCACCTTGCCGGTCCGCCTGTTCACGGTCAGTTCGATCGCCTGGCAGCCGTACACCCAGGTGAAGTAGGCCCGTCCCTGGCCATGCTCCTCCTCCCACGACGTGGTCGGTGCACGGAAGACACCGAACGCATGCGGGAACTTCTTCTGCTTGAACATCGCGGTGATCACGTCATTGAAGGGGATCGCCGCGCTTCCCGTTGCGGCATACAGCCGGGCTTTGTCAAACCGGACATCCGCTGCCGTGCATCCAAGCATGGGTGCCGCGGTCTCCGCCATCTTCGCCTTCAGCTCACGCGCCGCCATCACCATCGCCCCGCCACCCATGATCGTACCGCGCGATGCAACGGTCGTACCGCTGTCAGGGATGACGGACGTGGACGACTGACGGTAGCGGATCCGTTCGGGATCGAGTCCGAGTTCCTTTGCCGTCAGCAGGATCATCGCGGCCTCCGCCCCCTGCCCGTTCTCGTGCACACCGGTCTCGATGATCACGGAGCCATCGGCCTGCACATTGATCATCGCGGCGCAAAAGTCCACACCCTCGGAACCCAGGCTCACGCCCCTATAGCTCATGGCGAGTCCGATGCCATACATCTCCTCCGCTTCCCCGGCGCCGCGGGCATTCTTCTTCAGCTTCTCTTCGTATCCGATCTCCTTCACGACCGCGTCCAGCACCTGCTCCATCGCCACGGTGTGGTCATCTAATTTCTGGCCGGTGATGGTCGTGGTCCCCTGGCGGACCATGTTCTTCCGGCGGAGGTCGAGGGAGGAGATGCCCAGGCGCTCTGCCGCGGTCTCGATCATCGATTCGATGACGTAGTTCATCTGGGGCGACCCGAATCCGCGCATGGCGCCGGTGACAGGGTTGTTCGTGTACACACCGAACGTATCACAATGCACGTTCGGCACATCGTACGGCCCGCAGCACTGCACCGTGGAGCGCCAGGTGACCCACGGGGTGACCGAGCAGTAGGCGCCGCCATCGGCAACGATGCGGCAGCGGACGGCGACGATCTTCCCTTCCTTCGTGAGGCCCATGGTGTAGTGCACACGGTACGGATGGCGCTTGTAACTCTCCCGGATGGACCAATCGCGCCGGTACATCATGCGCACCGGGCGCCCGACAAGCCGGGCCGCCAGCGCCGCACGCGCGCACACGAGTGCCGCTGTATCATCCTTCCCGCCGAACCCGCCACCCATCGGCACACCGACAACCTCGACGTCGGCAAGCGGCGCACCGAGCAGCGATGCCACGAACCGCCGTGTGCTGAACGGATGCTGCATGCTCCCGCGTACTTCCATGACGCCGTCAGGCCGCGGGATACAGATGGCAACCTCGGGTTCCATGTACGCATGCTCGATCCACTGCGTGCGGAAGTCCTGCTCGATGGTCACGTCGGCCTGCCGGAATCCGTTCTCGACGTTCCCGCGGCGTACGTGATGCGTGTTGATGATATTCGTGCCCAGCTCTTCGTGGACGAGCGTCGACCCTTCCCTCATCGCCTCCTCGGGGTCCAGGATCGGTGCGAGCGGTTCGGCGTCCACCTGAACGAATCCCGCGGCATGGATCGCCTGCTCGCGCGTTTCCGCAACGACGACCGCGATGACATCGCCATGGCAGCGGATGCGGTCATCGGCGAACGTCCGGAAATCCTTCACGATCTGTCCCTGGCGGTTGGCACCGGGGATGTCCTTCGCCGTGATGACCCGGACGACACCCGGGGCCTCCGATGCAGCCTGTGTATCGATGCCGCGCAGGACGGCATGGACGTGGTCGGCATAGACCGGGACCGCATGCAGGGCGTTGGGGACCTTGATGTCGTCGGTGTACTTCGTCTTCCCGGTCACCTTTGCCACCGCATCATTCCGCCACGAGGTCTTCGTCAGCTCTCCCATGTGCAACTCCCTTGCGGATGATCGGTGTCCAGGAGGAATCCATCATGGACGATAGGTACACCATGGACCAGCACCGAGTGCATTCTGAGCCGGGTGAGGAAGCCCGGGTAGGGCTCGTATGTTTCCGCCAGTGATGACCGTAACTGATTCGGATCATCATCGGGTGAGACGATGATGATGTCGGCATCCGCCCCGGGCTGCAGCGACCCTTTGCGCGGGTAGAGGCCCAGGACCCGGGCCGGGTTCTCCGACAGCATCAGCCCCAGCCGGAGCAGGGGATCACCCTTGCCGCCCTGCAATGCTGCATACGACACGTGGGGCAGCGCGCCGAGACCGGGGATCCCGTTGGGAACATTCCGCACATCCTCACACCCGGTGTCCTTGTCCTCGCAGAAGAAGGGGCAATGGTCAGAGGCGAACACATCGAATGCTCCCTCGCGCGCACGGGCAGCCATCTGCTTCACCAGCGCGGGTGAGCGGAGCGCAGGCGAGCAGATCCACCGGTGCCCGTCGGCACGGTCAAGCCATGTGGCATCGAGCGTGAGATACTGCGGGCCGGTCTCGCACGTCACATCCTGCGAACCTCGTGCCGCAGCGATCAGGTCCGCCCCTTCGGCCGTGGAGACGTGGACGATGTGGACAGGGACCCCATGGGCAGCCGCGCGTTCCAGGACGGCGCGGATGGCGGCGGCTTCGGCGGCTGGTGGACGTGCCTGGGCGTGGGCGGAAGGGTGCGACCAGTCGTCCACTTCCGCGGCGGCCGCCGCCAGCATGAGATCGTCCTCGCAATGGACCAGCACCCGCACCGGGCGCCCACGCAGGAGGCGGAAGATCTCGTCCAGGTCATCGTACGACGAATAGATCCCGGCAGTCCGGTAGGTCGTGTACAGTTTGATCGTACGGATCCCGCACGCAAGAACATCCTCCAGTGCGCGCCAGCCAGCCGCATCCCATCTGGTCGGCGTCACGTGCACCGCAACATCGCAATACGCATGGCCATTGATCCGGAGCGCCATGCGCGCCAGCGCCGCGGTCAGGGGGATGTCGGGAGTCTCGGTCACGAATGTACCCACCGTCGTGATCCCGTTCTGCACCGCACAGCGCGTCCCCGACCCGATATCATCCGCCAGTATGCAGGGGCCGATGGTATCGTCGAGATGCGTGTGCATGTCGATGAATCCGGGGAGCACAGGGAAACCCTGTGCATCGATCGTTGGCCCGTCAAACCCTTCACCGACGGATCCGACGCTCTCGATCACGCCGTCGTTGATCAGGATATCGGCATGCTCGAACCGGTCGCGCTGCCAGACCTGCCCGTTGCGGACGAGGAGATTCATGCACGCCCCCCCGCAAGAAATGTCCGCACGGCGTCCAGGTCCGGCGCGACAGGCTCCGGAACCTTCGCGCCTTTCAAGGCAAAGTCGACATCCTTCAGGCCATGGCCGGTGAGCAATGCAACGACATGTTCACCGCGGGCGATCCAACCGCTTGTGGAAGCACGCAGGAGTCCGGCAACCGCGGTCGCCGCCGCCGGCTCGGCGAAGATGCCGGTGGTCCGTGCCAGCAACGCCTGCGCCGAACGGATCTCGTCGTCGCTCACGGTCACCGAGGTGCCCCCGGACTCCACGAGGGCGCGCCGCGCCATGTGGGCATTGCTCGGCGTGCGGACGCTGATGGAATCGGCCGCGGTCACGGGGTGGAGCGCGTCGGAGTATGCACCTGTCATGAAGTAGCGGTGGATCGCATCCGACGTCTCGGCCTGAACGCACAGGAGTCGCGGAAGCGTCCGGATCAGCCCCGCGGCCAGGAGGTCCTTGAAGGCCTTGTGGATGCCGTGCAGGATGACCCCATCCCCCACCGAGACAGCGATCACATCGGGAGCTTTCATTCCGGACTGCGCAAAGATCTCCAGGCCGGCGGTCTTCTTCCCTTCGATGGTCAACGGATGGTATGCCGTGTTGCGGTTCAGCCCGCCTTCCTCTGCCGTATATTCGAGCGAGAGCGCAAAGGCATCGTCATACGTTCCCGCCACCGGCACCAGTGTCGCGCCATACAGGAGGATCTGTGCGAGTTTGGCGCGTGGCGCTGTCGAGGGGACGAAGATCACCGCCTTCTTCCCTGCTGCCGCGCACACCGCGGCGAGCGCACTCGCGGCATTGCCCGTCGACGCGGTGACAATGGTCGACTCGCCCAGCCGGTTCGCTTCCGCAACCATCAGGAATGACGCACGGTCCTTCAGCGAACCACTCGGGTTCAGTCCATCATTCTTCAGGAACAGCCGGTCGAGACCGATCTCACTCCCGAGCAGCGCTGCAGGTGAGAGCGGTGTCCCGCCGACAGGATAGGCCGGAAAGTACTCCGGCTCGATGGCAGAGAACGCGTCCCACGACGGCCGGGAGGCGTCGAACGAGCGGCGCAGTGCTTCGGCATCGAACGTCACTTCCAGCACCCCCTTCAACGGCATGCCGGGGCGATAGCTCTTCCCGCACTCCGGACAGAGATACCGGACCTCGTCACGGGCGAACGAGCGGCTGCACACCGTACATGTATAGCGGAAGGGGGTCATCGTTGTCCGTCAGGGTTTCGGGCTCTTCGCCAGGGTCTCGACCAGGCTCGTGTAGAACGCTGCCGCACCGGTCAGATGTTCGATGGGCGTTGCCTCGTTCGGCGCATGGGCATACACTTCGTTGCCGGGGCCAAGGCCGAGACACGGGATGCCATGGATGCCCGCCACCGCGATGCCGTTCGTGCTGAACGTCCATTTATCTACCAGCGGTGCTTTGCCGAACGTCGTGGTGTACGCAGCAACGGCGCTCTTCAGGTACGGCGAATCTTCGGACATGACCCACGTTGGATAGTACTTCTCCATCGGATACACCTTGCCCGTGTACGCGGCCTCGTTGTAGGTCAACGGCTGCACGATGGCATCCGTGATGCCCGCGCGGGCGGCCGCATCCTGCACCTCGGCGATCGCACTCTCACGTGTCTCGCCTGCGGTGAGCCGGCGGTCCAGGTGGAGGCGTGCGCCATCGGCGACGGCACAGAGCGAGGGCGAGGAGGAGACGATCTCGGTCACCGTCACGGTCCCCTTCCCGAGGAACGGATCGTTCTTCAGGCGGTCGTTCAGCTTTTCGATCTCCAGAGCGATCTTCGATGCCTTGTAGATGGCGTTCACGCCGCGCTCGGGGGCGGACCCGTGGCAGCTCACGCCCTTCACGGAAACGTGGATCTCCATCCTTCCGCGGTGTCCGCGGTAGATGTTCATATTCGTCGGCTCGGTGATCACCACGAGTTCCGGGCGGATGTTCTCTTCACGGATGAGGTGGAGCCAGCAGAGGCCGTCGCAATCCTCTTCCATGACGGTACCGGTGAAGAGGACCGTTACCTTGTCCTCCAATCCGAGTTCCTTGATCATGCGTCCGGCGGTGAGCATGCTTGCCATGCCGCCCTTCTGGTCCACCGTGCCGCGTCCCCAGACCTTGCCGTCGGCCACCTTCGGCACGAACGGATCGGTCTTCCACTGCGTGAGGTCGCCGGCGTACACGGTATCGATATGGGCGTCGAAGCAGATCACACGCGGGCCGTGGCCGATGCGTCCGATCACGCTTCCCAGGCCGTCGATGCGGACCTCGTCGAAGCCAATGGCGGTCATCTCTTTGCGGATGACCTCGATGACGTCCTTCTCTTTCGAGGAGAACGATGGTGTCTTGATCAGGTCGCACAGGATCCGGACGGTGTCCTGTTCCAGAGCCGTTGCACGGGTAAGATTCTTGTCAGCCATGATGTATGATACTCGTCGAATATTCAGAATTATCGAATTGTCAACTCAATGAAGAATTAGGAATTCTTAGTTCTTAGTTCTCAATTCTTCATTCGCTACGCGCCCCCACACACCACTCGCGGCCTCGCGCGCCTTTGCCATCACTTCCGCTTCATCCAATTCCAACTCCAGCTTTCGCCGGTACATCAGGACCCGCCCGCCGACGATCGTCGTATCCACGGTCGCGGAAGCGATGCCAAACACCAGATGGCCGTGGAGTGAATCATGCGTGAGTGGCGTGGCAGGGTCGTATTCCAGCGCGACCAGATCCGCAGCAGCTCCCTCCGCCATTGTTCCCACCGGGGTGCCGAACAGCCGGCTCGCCATCATCGGGTTCGTTTCCCACTGTGCTGCAAGCATCGCCGCCCACCCGGCCGACGGCGATCCCTGTTTCAAACGCTGCGCCCAGAGCCCGGCACGCAGTTCCTGGCGCATATCGTGCGTCATCGCATCGGTACCCAGGCCCACCGCGACTCCCCGTGCGCGCAGACGTTCCACATCGGCGATGCCGACGGCATTGTTCATATTCGATTGCGGGTTGTGGGCAACGACGGTACCGGTCGATGCCAACAAGTCCATTTCCGCATCGTCCACATGGACAGCATGCGCGGCGATGGTCCGCTCTCCGAGGATCCCCTTGTGGTGGAGACGTTCCACGACACGTTTGCCTGTCATCTTCAGCGTTCCGTCCTGATCGGCGGCCGCTTCTGCAACGTGGATATGGAATCCAGCGTTCGAGGCCTTTGCAGCCACAGCGGCACGTTCCAGGGTCCGGTCGGAGAGCGTGAAGGACGCATGCAACCCGAAGAGACCGGCGATCAGGCTATCCTGCTGGCCCCGGCACGAAGCAAGGAAGTCCGCGTTTTCCTCGATCCCCTCCGCGGCGACCTTTTCGCCGTCGCGGTCAGACACTTCATAGCACAGGCATCCACGCAGGCCGGTATCCTTCATGGCGCGATGCAATGCAGGGAGCGAACCACGCACGGCGTGAGGGCTCGCGTGATGATCGACGATCGTCGTGGTTCCGCAGCGAATCGCCTCAAGAAGGACCGGCACGGCACCATAATAGGATGCGTCGACAGAAAGCGCGCGGTCCAGTTTCCACCAGAGGTTCTTCAGGACGCCGGTGAAATCCGCGGCAGGCTGTACGGTATGGAGACCGCGGGCGAAGGTGCTGTAGAGATGCGTATGCAGGTTGATGAACCCCGGCAGGATCAGCCGGCCGCTGAGGTCCAGGTAGTCCACTTCCAGGTCGTTGAACTCGTGCGACGGTGCGATGCGTGCGATCCTGCCGCCTTCGATCATGAGCGCGTGGTCATAGAGTACACGCGGGGAGACGGGTGACGGGTCGGCGATGATGCCGTTCACGAGGAGGAGGCGGGAGGCCATGTCAGTGCTCCAGCATCCCGGCGAGTTCGACAGCGGACCGGTCGCGCATATGGAGCGCCCCCGCGAAGCATTTCTGTGCGCAGAGCGAGCAGCCGATACAGCGGGATGCGTCGATCACCGGCAGTGCCCGGCCATCCATGCTGATCGCCATGTACGGGCACCGGGCGCAGTTGCCGCAGTGTTCGCAGAGCGCAGCGGTCAGCGACGGCACCTGCTTCGTCGCGGTCAGTTGATCGAAGGGGACCACCGGCATCTGCGCGGACGACCCGATGAGTTCCTGCACGCTCTTCATGCCGCGGCCGGCGAGGTAATAGCTCAGGCCGGATTCCAGTTCATCCACCACGCCCAGCCCGTACTTCATGACGGCAGTGCAGAACTGCACGGAGGAAGCGCCCAGGGCAAGGAACCCTGCGGCCGCGCGGTGATCCATCGCACCGCCGTTGCCGGAAATGTACAGTCCGAGGTCCGACACACGGGCGAGCGTAAGGTAGGTGATCGGAAGGACGCCTTCGCCGGACATCCCGACGATCACGCCGCGGTTCCCGCGGCTGTCCGGCACCGGCTGCCACGCCAGTGCAGGGAAGCTGTTTGCGAGCGTGATCCCCGCCTGCTTGTCCGGGTACTGCGCGAACACCTCTTTGATCCGGAGCGCGATCGCGCGCATGGATGTCACCGCGCCGGTCAGCTTGAAGATCTTCGGCACATCCGGATCGCCGGCCTCCATCACCCAGTCGATGATCTTCGCGGAAAGTTCGGCATTCTGCGACACCACATCGCCGTCCATGCCGTCGCCCCCCTGCGGACACGACAGGCTGTACTCGATCCCCATCGCACCGGCATCCTCGAGGATCTTCGTATTCGTTTGCCACGCGGTACGGTCCGTGGTATCGTTGCCCGACACCGGTCCGCCGGTGGATGCCAGGGTGAGGCGTTCGGGGAACTCGCGCACCAGTGCGCGCACTTCATCGGCCACGCGTTTGAGCGGGTGGCCGGAGACATTGTCGAAGTTGCCGTAGGTGGAATCGCCGAACACCACCATGTAGCCGCCGGGGATGTGCACCGGCACATCGTTGAAGGCGGTCTTCATCACGCCGCCAGCCCATCCGGCCTTGTACGCCTTCACCATCTGCTCGTACCCGTCGGTGTGCGGCGCGGCCGAGAGGAGGAGCGGCGAGAGGATCTTCCGGCCGAAGAACGAGGTCGTCAGCGGCACCGGACGCATCGTACGCCCGGCGAGCGTTACATGGCTCTTCGGCGTGCGGGGCATACGGAACGGCTTCTCGCCGGACAACTCCGCGTCGATGGCTTCGGCGGCGTTCTTCCCGGAGGCAACAGCCTCCACGACCGTCGCGGCACCATGCACCATATCGCCGGCGGTGAACACGCGGCGCAGTTTTTTCGGATCGAACCGGGAGGTGCTGCCGATCGCAGTGATCACGACATCACAGGAACGGAACGCAGACTTCTCTTTCGGCAGCGGGGCAAAGTTGTCAGGGGTCGGCTTCTTCCCCCGGCGCACATACTGCTTCATGGTCGTCACGCCGGTGACCGCACCCGCCTTGTGATGCACCTTCGTCACGCGTGTGCCGGTGGTGATCTCCACGCCATGAGAGAGGAGAAGATCGCGCTCGTACGCGGTCAGCGGCATGTTCTCCATCTTGCGCCGGTACACCAGTTCGCAATGCGCGGCACCGCCGCGCGCGGCGGTCGTGGCACAATCCACAGCGATGGCGCCGCCGCCGATGATCAGGACCCGCTTGTTCTTGAGTTGTACGGCATCGTGATACGTGAGGAAGTCCTCCCACGTCATCGCATACTGTTCTCCGGGAATGCGCGCGGGCATCGGCCTATCGAGACCTGATGTGACAAGCACCGCCTCGTACGTTCCCCCTTCCAGGAGCTTCACAGGATCCAGGATCGTGGCCTCGGTGAAGAGGATCGTATCGCCGAGGGCGAGCGTGAAGTCGATGTCGCGCTGGAGGTCTGCGCGGGAGAGGCGCGATGCGGGAATGAGATTGCACATCCCGCCGGCACGGTCGGACTGCTCGTAGATGTCGACCGTGTACCCTTTTTGCGCAAGCACCGCGGCACCTGCGAGTCCGGCCGGACCTGCGCCCACAACGGCGATGCGTTTGCCATTGGACGGCGCTGCCGGGAACGGCGGCATGCCGGCGTCGTATGCTCTGCGGATGATCGACGATTGAACAGCGGGGATGTTGATGGGGTGGTCGAAGAGGCGATGGACGCACCCTTTCATGCAGAGGTTATCTGGGCAGATGGCGCCGCAGATGCCTCCGAGCGGATTGCTCCCCATGATGAGGGCCGCTGCGCGCCGGTAGTCCGATGGCCCGCCGGCGCGGGCCGCCATGATGAAATCGGCGGGGGAACAATCGGCCGGGCAATGTTCTTTGCACGGCTTCTCCTCGCACGACTCGCATCGGGAGAGTTCCTGCCGAAGCTGGGCTTCGGTCAGCTCCCCGGTCCTTCTCACTGTCACGTCGGGATTCCTCTCTAGTGTATAAAGTTACTACATATACACGGGATTATCAACGGTGCTGGCGGTTTGAGTGTCAGGATCGAGCGTCCGGGGGACTCGCCAGGAGGGGACGATGAACGCTGTGGGACCTCTCGGATCCGCGGCAAATCGTGTCATGCTGCAGGTAGCACTCCAGGGACAGGGGGGGCTCGGTCACAAATGAGGTTTCCAGGCGGGGTCAACAACTTTCCAGAACGGGGGGAACAAGGATGGGCGACCAGCCGGACGCACGCATCCCGGTGATGGTCACATTCGCCTCCAACCGAAATCGAGGTGCCAGGATCGAATTTCTCCCGACTGTCCGCCGATCAACACCGTGTTTCCGCCCCTCATCAAGGTAACGGCCTCGTCGTCATTGCTATTCGATTTGAGCACTGCACAGGTGACACCGCTCAACGAACTCATCGCATAGGTTTCGCCGAGTCCGGCCGTCAGGATGACACGATACGCCGGATGCATGGCCGCCGCGTTGATCGTACCGTTCCCGGGGATGACCAGAACGTCTCTGATCACATCCCGGCTGAAATTGTGGATACGGAACGTTCCATCGTAACCTCCCCAACCATACACCACTGCACCCAGGACGTCGCCATTTTCGTCGATGCACGGATGTTTCAGGAACTCGCCACCGGCAACGCGTCGCAATTCCTGTCCCGAAATGATATCCCAGAAGCGGACCGCATTGTCAGCGCCTGTAACAAGTGTGACGTTGTCGGGATGAAGGAACAATGATGGGCCCTTTCCCGGAAAGCCTGGCAGTGATCGTTCGAGGATCCCACGGTCGATATCCCATATCTCGATGGCACTGGAATCGCACGAGAGTATCGCCCGCTTGCCGTCATCGGTGATCTCCAACGCTCTGGTCGTTCCCCGTACGCGGACCGTTCTGATCAGCGTCCCGGTGCTCACGCGAAAGAATGAGAAGGCAGACGAGTCCTTGTTCCACCCCACCCCGAGGACACTGGCGTCGCCGGAGAGCGCGAACCCCGCGACGGACCGGGAAGGGATCGGAAGGAGAGAAAGGAGTGAGCCATCCGCCACACGGTAGGCACCCGCCGAACCATTGCTATTGAGCACTGCGATCACCCCATCGTCATCACTCAATCGCATATCTTCCAACCAGTAGGGTGTCTGCACCGTCCGTAGAGACGTCGCGCCCGTCACACTGAATGCCACAGGCATCTCCTCGCTCCAGGAGGAAGCAAGGGATGACGTCGCACGTTGGAGCCGGTAGTAATACATCTCCCGATGGTCCACAGACCCGTCGACGAACACCGTATCCGTTCCGTCAACAACCTTGACGTCCGAATACACACCGAACTTCACCTTCCGCTGGATACGGATCCGGGAGCCGACAGAAGTGTCGGGTTTCCAGGAGATGCGAACCGATGTCTCACCTGCGCCCGAGCAGGCGAGTTCCTCGGGCGCGAGCACACGGAATCTGGCGGAGACGGACCCCAAGGCGTTTTCAACGCCGTTCGGGGCGATGGCGGCCACGCGATACCAATACTCCGTATCTGCCGCCTTCGCCTCTCGATCGTCGAACAGCGTGGTATTCCGTGGCACGACTGCGACCGTTCGGAAATAGCCTTCCGCGGTCGTCTTCCGCTCCACCCTGAATCCGGTTTCTCCCTCACTGTCGTCGTGCCACGAGACACGGAACAGCGTATCGGCAATGGTCCGGATCGCCACACGGGATGGCGCCGCCGGCAGGTATTCCGACCACGCAGGGTCATGGATATTCGAAAAGATCAGGTCCGGCGTCTCATTGCATCCGGCCGAAGCAACGACCATCCAGGACAAGAGTATCAGCAATTTCCGGTACACCTCTTTCCGTCTCATCACGGCACCACTTTCCAGTAACCATCCAACGCCCACACCTTGACACTCTGAATACTATATGAAGCAGCGCACGTGGCAAAACTGGTTGTGAGGCGCGAAGGGCTGATGTCCCGGATCGCATCGGATTCCGCCTTGAACGACATCTGTCGCACGAGATCGTAGCCGCGAACCTCGATCACACCTCCTCCCGATCCGCTCAGGCCAAGAACGATGCCATGCGGTGTCCTCAGAAACTCAAGATCTGAGATCCCGTGGGAACTCGGATAGTCCCCGGTCGCGCTGACACTCAGGTCCGCCGACCGGAGGAGTGCGATCTCACCGGGCTTCGACACCGTTACGATGTTCAACCCGTCAGGACTAACCGCCATGCGTCCGGCCTTCCACGCCTCATAGTGCGCGTGCTCCTGCAAGGTGACAGGATCGATGATCCTGATCACACCGTTGATGTCCATAAGTGCGAGAAGGCCCGTCGCGTTGATGAAGCCAGCGCGCCTGATACCTACGGCCGTCCGTCGGCGCAAAGCACCGGATGGCACATCGAGAATCAGTCCCCCGGACTCACCCCCTGCAACGAGCGTTGCTCCGTCCGGTGCGAACGCCAGAGCAGCGAACGAAGAACTTTCCCGGATCTCCCATATCAACTGACCGGACGCCGCATCCCACAGGCGGAGATATTCTCCCCAGGTGGTCGCGAGGGTCTTCCCATCTGGATTGAAAGCAGCCTGCCCGACCCTGGTCCGGAAGGTACACAAGGGGGTCCCGTCCCGTGCATCCAGGATCTGGACAACTCCATCATTACCGATCGCGATCATTGATTCATCCCTGCTGTACGCCGCAACTGTCGGATTGGGGAGACTATAGGTCCGGACCAGTGTGACAGGGGCAGACTCATAGCGCAACCGCAGTTCGCTCCAGAGTCCGGCATTGCGGGCGTACGTGCCCGCATCCTGTACGTGTACGAATCCGAGGGGCGGACACTGCGATCGGTCCACGTGTTCACAGCAGCATTTCCAGGAAGAGCGATCCCTTCGTATGCACCCCCGTTCACACTGCGTGTGAGTTCGTACCCGGATACCATTTCCTTGAAGGGATCCCAGGCGAGCACGATCTCGTCCTGGCAGATCCGGGCAAGCCCGAAGCGGTCCGGCCCGGGTAACCCGACGCTTATGGACACTTCTTTGCCGTAGTGCAGGACCTTGCCTTGGCCGATGGCTGCAACCCGATAGGTGTACACCGTGAAGAGGGGTCGACGGGAAGTGTGTCCCTGAACGTCGTCGTGTTCGGGGGTAGCATGATGGCGAAGTCCACCTCCGTATTTCCCCCTGCCCTCCGCTCCACGCGAAAGCCCGATTCCCAGGATGACCGGTCTTCCCATGACACTTCGATCAGAACATCCGAGTACGCACGCGCGGTCACCAGGCCCGGCGCAGGAGGGTTGTACGCTGTCCCGGGAGAGGATCCAATGGATTGCTGCCAGCCATGTCAGGCACCTCAAAACACCCGGCGCACGACAGCACCACCGCTATACTCCCGATCACTCGTAGTATCATGTGGGACACTCAGAAGGCATACGACAGGACAACATGAGTCTCGCTTAAGCCTGACGGCTGGTGGAGATCTGCATCGAGGACATGCCAGAGATCTTCTTGATCGTGTCCTTGAGCGCATGATGCAGAATGACATCGGCCAGATTCAAAGCCCAGACCAGGACGGTGGCGCCGAGTGCCACATATGCCCGTCGCGAGGCATCCCTCAGAGCTTCTTGTTTCACTTTCATGAGTTCATGCGCTGACCTGGCTGTCGCTTCGTCCCGGGCAGCGAGATACGTGGCCTGCGCATCGTCAAACGCACTCGCGGCCGTCCGATACGCGCGGTCTGTCATCGTGAGATAGGCGACGCTCCCCACTGCAGCGCCAAGGAAGAGAAACCCCTTCAGGAATGACGCATCAGACAATTGGTTCGTGCCGGGAAAGAGGCCACCGAGAATCGCACGCCCTGCCGACGGCACACCCAGAGCTGCGCGCCAGATATTCCGCTGATCGCGCGTGACGCTGATCTCGGTGAATGCTGATCGATCACCGGATCGTGCCTCCAACATGTAGGTGGTCGGAACGACCGCGGTATCGGATGCGGCGTCATCACCGATCGCTTTTCCGTCGAGGAAGAATCGGGTACCCTCTTGATTGGAGGTCAGGACAAGCGTCCCGAATGAAGGGAGAAGCCGCGGAAGGATCTCCGCTGTCTCGCCCGCATGGGTGGCAAAGCGGGTCTCAACAGAAGTGTACCCGACCTTGAAGACCCAGACCGAATGCGGACCCGGAGCAACACTATCGATCACGATCGGGCTCCGTCCCCGGTACACGCTGTCCAGATAGACGCGGCAACTCTCCGGGGCACAGCTCACCTTCACCCGGGAAAGAGCAGACGGGATCGACGAGAGTTGAGGGATCGTGACAGGTGTCGATGGTTGTGCAACGAGCAGCGTGGGAACGAGCAGGCAGAAGACTATGCAGAGGAGACGTGATGGGTGTTGACCAACGATGTCCTGGCCCACGCATGGATATTCTGAGACCTTTAGGGCGTACGGCACGATCGGATTCCCCCGGTGCTTGTGGAGTGTGCGGCGCGTCAAAAAACGGTGTGAAGTGCGAAAGGAAGCTGCGAATGGTGTTCTTGAAGATACCGCAGACGGCCCGAAAAGTCAAGGTCTGCAGCTGGCTCCACAGTGCGCCCCGGACCTCAGCGCACATTGACTCTCAGAAGAGCTCATCGTAGATTGACTGCACCCGTATGGCTTCCCAGAAGCATTCATTTCCCGTCGATTCCGCACTTCCGGAACTCGCTGCTGCCCTCACAAGAGCAGGCATGGCGATACTCATCGCCCCGCCCGGCGCCGGGAAGACCACGCGCGTTCCTCCGGGTCTCCTCGCCACGTCCGGCTTCCCCGCCGGAAAGATCCTGATGCTCGAACCGCGCCGCCTGGCCGCACGCCGCGCCGCGGAGTACATGGCATCGTTCACAGGTGAGAGCGTCGGCGAAACGATCGGCTACCGGATACGCGGCGAGTCGCGCGTGTCCGCACGGACACGCATCGAGATCGTGACCGAAGGGATCCTGACGCGTATGCTCCAGGACGCGCCGGACCTCCCCGGTGTTGCGCTCCTGATCTTCGACGAATTCCATGAACGGAGCATCCACGCCGACCTCGGACTCGCCCTCGCTCTCGATGCGCGCACGCATCTCCGCGCGGATCTCCGCATCCTCGTCATGTCAGCAACGCTCGATGGCGCCGCGGTCGGGAAGATCCTCGGCGATGCTCCGGTCGTCCGGAGCGAGGGGAAGATGTTCCCGATCGAAACGGTCCACCGCACATTCCCTCTGGAAGGCTTCATCGAGAAGAACATTGTCGAGACCGTGCAGCGTGCACTCAAGGAAACGGAAGGTGATCTGCTCGTCTTCCTCCCGGGCCGCCGGGAGCTCTACCGGTGCAGGGATATGCTGGGCGACGCCCGGCTCTCACCGGACATTCACGTCCACCTGCTCCACGGCGAAGCGTCGCGCGCCGATCAGGATTCTGCCCTGCTTCCCGCCGCGAACGGTGCGCGGAAGATCATTCTCGCCACGAGCGTGGCGGAGACCAGCCTCACCATCGACGGCGTGCGCGTGGTGGTGGACAGCGGACTCGCCCGTGTGCCGCACTTCGACCCGCGCCGGGGGATGTCCGGATTGATCACGGTCCCCGCCACCATTGCCACCGCGGACCAGCGCCGGGGCCGCGCAGGACGCCAGGCGCCGGGTGTGTGCTACCGGCTCTGGACAACTTCAGAAGAAGAACGGCGTGACCGGTATCCGACACCGGAGATCCTCGCCGCCGACCTTGCACCGCTTGCTCTCGATCTTGCACGGTGGGGCGTGAAGGATGCCGGCACACTCCGTTTCCTGGATCAGCCGCCCCCGCATCATCTGTCACAGGCAACAACATTGCTCACACAACTCGGGGCACTCGATGCAGCGGGACGTATGACCCCGCGCGGCAAGGCGATGAGCGATCGCCCCGTGCATCCTCGCCTTGCGCATATGATCCTCCGCGGGAAGGAACTGGGCATGGCGGCTCGCATGCGAGATCGCCGCACTGCTGGAGGGACCGGAGATCTCGCGTGGCAATGCAAAGGCGGATATCGACCTGGACGGTCAACTTGCCGTGATGCGCGGCGAAGGGCGCGGAGAGGCCGCGGCACGCTCGCGCATCCAGGCGGATGCACGGCGTCTCCGCATGCTCATCGGCGCCCACAAGGACGATACGACCGACGCTCGCCCCGGTGTGTTGCTCGCACTCGCCTTCCCCGACCGCATCGCGCGCAGGCGCGAGGACGGCGGACGACGCTACCTTCTCGCCAACACTACCGGCGCGCTGCTTCCCGATTGGAGCCAGCTCTCGCGGCACGAATTCCTTGCCGTCGGCGATGTGGACGGCGCCGGACTCGAAGCGAAGATCTTCCTCGCGGCACCGGTCACGAAGGACGAGATCGATACCCACTGCGCCGGGTCGATCGTGACAACGGACGAACTCTTCTGGGATGGCCGGACCGAAGCGGTGCTCGCCCGCCGCTTCCGCCGGCTCGGTGCGGTGACGATCGCGGAGCAGATGGTCACCCCGGATGCCGGTGAAGCCGCGGAGCTTCTCCTCAAGGAGATCGTCGCGGGCATTGGCTGCCTCCCCTGGCACCGTGAGACGGATGGAGTGCGATCGCGGAGCGAGTGGCTGCGCAGACGCGGGTTGGCCGGTGAAGCCTGGCCCGATCTGAGTGATGAACACCTTCTGGCAAGCGCGGAGGAGTGGCTGCTCCCGCATCTGCACGGACTGAGCCGTATCGCACATTTGGAGAGACTCGACCTGAGCGGGATCGTCCGGCAGTTGCTCGGAGAGAAGAACCGCCGGTTGGTGGAGACTCTCGCGCCACCCGTGCTTACTTCTCCGGTCGGACGCAAAGTGCATCTGGACTATGCGGCCGGGGACCAGCCGGTGATGGCCGTGAAGCTGCAGGATATGTTCGGACAGAAGCAGAACCCCACCGTCGCTGCGGGAAAGGTGAAAGTCCTGCTGCATCTTCTTTCCCCCGCCGGCCGGCCACTGGCCGTCACGTCGGATCTTGCTAGCTTCTGGGCGAATGCGTACGCCGACGTCCGCAAGCAGATGCGGGCGCGGTATCCGAAGCACAAGTGGCCGGAGGATCCCGGTTAGCCCGACCAGGTTGGTCGGGCGCTTCAAAAAGGCGGTGCAATCGTTTGCTTGCATATTTCCGTCGTTTGCTCTATAATAGGGGGTCGTTTCCACCTCCCCGCAAAGGAACCCTATGCCGCTCCATCCCATCGATATGGCGATCGTCATCGCCTACCTTATCCTGAATGCCCTCATCGGCGTGTATGTTCAGAAAAAGGCAACCGCAAATGCCGACGCCTACTTCCTCGCCGACCGGAACGTGCAGTGGTGGATGCTTGGCCTCTCCGGATGCTCCAGCTACATCGATATCGGCGGCACGATGGCACTCGTGGGCGCGATGTTCTACCTGGGCGTGAAAAGCATCTGGATGACCCACATCTTCTGGGGATGGCTGATCATCTGCTTCTATATGGCGTTCCAGGCAAAATACATCCGCCGCTCGGGCGTCATGACCTTTGCGGAGTGGAATGTGACCCGCTTCGGCGACACGCGCGACACCGAACATGCCCGCATCGCCGCCGCCTCATTCCTCCTCATCCTCATGGTCTTCAACCTGATGTTCATGGCCGTGGGCACCGGCAAGTTCGCCGAAGAGTTCCTCCCCTTCAGCCGCTGGCAGTCGTCGCTCATCGTCTTCGGCATCGTCGGCATCTATGTCACCCTCGGCGGCTTCAAAGGCGTGATCGCCACCGATGTCTTTCAGACCGTCATTATCGCCATCGGCGCGATCGTTCTTGCGGTGATGGCCATGCAATCCTCCATGGACCCCGCGGTCTTCGCCGCCAAGGCGCCCGAATGGAGTTCCCTCGCACCGGCCTGGCAACTGTGGCCCTCGTATCTCAGCGAAACACCCGCAGCCTACGCACACTACGACGCCTTCGGCACCATGCTGCTCGCCGGCTTTGGCTGGCTGATCTTCCGCGTGCTCGCTGGCCCGAACGTGTGGGACTTCCAGTTCTTCCTGAGCGTGAAGAGCCCCCGCGCCGCATCGCTCGCTGCCGGCACCTGGACTCTCGGCTACACCCTCCGCTGGATCATCGCCTGCTCGTTCCTCGTTCTCGGGATCGTCCACCTGGGCAGCTCCGCCGGCTTCGATGCCGAGAAGATCATGCCGCTGGTCCTCAAGAAGCTCCCCGTCGGCCTGCAGGGGATCTTCATGGCGGTCCTCCTCGCCGCCCTGATGTCCACCCTGAGCGCCATGATCAACGTGACCAGCTCGGTGGTCACGAACGATTTCCTCGCACGCTACTGGGCGAAGAACATGACCGGCAAACAACTGGTGCGCGCCGGACAACTCGCCTCGGTCGGCGCAATCATCCTCGGGTTCGTCTTCAGCCTCGCCTTCAATGATATCGTGTCCGCATGGGAGACGATGATCTTCGTGGTCGTCACCATGATCCTCGTCCCCTCCACCTGCCGCTGGCACTGGTGGCGGTTCAGCGCGAAAGCGTTCGTCTGGAGCATGATCGCCACCGCCGCGTTCATTGTCTTCCAGAAAGTGGCATTCCCGGAATGGGGCGTGGTGCTGACGCTGGCCGCCGACACCTTCGCTTCGTTCGTGCTGACCCTCGCGATCGGTGCCTCCATGAAACCCACGGCGATGGATACACTCGTCGCCTTCTATTCTAAGGTCCGCCCCTTCGGTTTCTGGGGGCCGGTGCGGCGGGAGGCCGAATCCCGCGGACTCGTACCGCGCAACGACAAGATGCCCATGATGGATGTTCTGAACGGCGGGCTCACGGTGATCTTCCAGGTCTCCCTCGCCCTTGTCCCCTTCTACATGTTCCTGCGCACATGGGACATGATGTGGCTCTGGATCGCGATCGCCCTCACGCTGGCGGTGATCCTGTATTTCACCTGGTACAAGAACCTCCCTTCACCTGACGAAGTGTGAGCCCTATGGCACGCCCCACCCTGCACCTGATCTGCAACGCCCACCTCGATCCCGTCTGGCAATGGCGATGGGAGGAGGGGTGCGGTGAAGCTCTGTCGACGTTCGGCACGGCGGTCCGCATGCTCGACGCCCACCCGGGCCTGATCTTCAACCACAACGAGGCCATTCTCTATCGTTGGGTGCAGCGCTACGACCCCGCCCTGTTCCGCGCGATCCAGAAGCGCGTCCGCGCCGGCCGCTGGCATATCAGCGGCGGCTGGTATCTGCAGCCCGACGTCAATCTGCCCTTGATCGAATCCATCATCCGGCATATCGCGGAAGGCCGGCGCTTCTTCGCCGAACACTTCGATGCCCACCCAACGGTCGCGTACAATTTCGATTCGTTCGGCCATGGCGGCGGGCTCCCGCAGGTGCTGAACCAGGCGGGCTATACGATGTATATCCATATGCGTCCGCAGGAGGCCGAACGCCACATCCCGTCAGACCTGTACCGCTGGCAGGGCGTGGATGGCTCGGAGATCCTGACGTACCGCATCGCCGTCGGACTCTATCACACCGAACGGGACAACATCGAACAGCGCCTTGCCGAAGGAACGGAACTCGCTCTGAAGCTGAACCGGGATGTCCCGGTCTTCTGGGGGATCGGGAACCACGGCGGCGGCGCCACACAGGAAGACCTCGAAACGATCGATGCGTTCATAGCGAAGGAACGCCGGGTACGCATCGTCCACAGTACACCGGAACGGCTCTTCACGGCCCTGAAACCACACGCCCGCACCGCGCCTGTTGTGCAGGGCGATATCCAGCGGGTCTTCACCGGTTGCTACACGTCTCTGTCGCGCTTGAAGCGAAGGGCACTTGCCACCTCATCGGCACTCCTCCAGACGGAAGCTCTGGCAACTGCGTCCTGGTGGGCAGGCAAAGATGAATACCCCGCCGGCGAATTGCAGCAGGCATGGGAGCAGACGTTGTTCAATGATTTCCACGATATCCTCCCCGGCTCATGTACACAGCCGGCGGAACAGGATGCCCTCGACCTCTACGGCGCCGCGGCATCCACCATCAGCACCGTACGCATGGGCACCGCAGCGGCACTCAACAGGGGCCCGCACCACCCTGCATATATACCGGTCACGATCCTGAACGCCAACACGGCGCTGACCCGCGTGCCGGTTGACGTGGAGTGCATGCTGGACCTCCGCCCCAAATGGACGGGCACCTGGCATCTCCGCGTTACGACGCCGGACGGAACAGAGATCCCCTGCCAGGAAGAGCAACCGGAATCACTCCTCCCCTTCAACCAGTGGCGGCGAAAACTGAGTTTCGTGGCCGACCTTCCGCAACTCGGCGCTGCACGGTATGTCATCGCCATCCACGAAGGAAGCCGGACGACCAGCCCCGCCACGCCGTGCGTCCGTCATACCGCCGACCCGATGACAGGACTCCTCGCATCGCTCGATGCCGGGAACCATCGCGAAGTCCTTGCCGGCCCGATGATGCAGCCGCTTGTCGTCGAGGATACCGGGGACGCCTGGGGTGCCGATGTCTGGAACTACCGGAAGGTTCTCGGGGCATTCACCCCCAAAGGTAAGTCCCCTGTCGTACTGCACGACGGACCGGTGCGCAGGACCACCGAGTCCTCTCTCACACACGAGGCATCGACCGCAACGATCCGGACCACCGTCTCTCCCGACTGGCCGGTGATCGAGTACTCCTTCCGCATCCACTGGCATGAGGCTCACAAACGCCTCAAGCTTTCCATCCCGACAGTCTTCCGTTCATCGGCATTGCTCTGCGAGATCCCCGGCGGTGCGATCACACGCCCGGCGGACGGAGAGGAACATGTCCACGGGCGCTGGTGCATGGTGTCCGGACAGATCGGCGGCAAAGACACAGCCCTCGGCATCGTGAGCTGCGGCCAGCACGGCGTGGACCTGAAGGATGGCGAGATCCGGTTGTCGGTCCTCCGGAGCGCAGCATATTGCCACGAGAAAGGCCTGCCGATCCCCGACCCGCCGGCACGGCGATATATGGACCAGGGCGAACATGAGTTCCGCATGCTTGTGATCGCTGGCGACACGGCACAGGTACGCGCAGCGCTCCCGGCACTCGCAGATCATCTCTCCGCACCGCCTGCGGTGTACGCGCATCTCCCGTTCGGGACGCCTGCGAAGGCCACAAAGCCCTCACAAGCATTGCCCGCTTCAACAGGACTCGTTACGATCGGCTCCCCGGCGGTCCGCCTGCAAGCACTCAGGAGAACGGACGACGGCAAAGCGCTCCTCATGCGGCTCCAGGACACATCGGGGGAACCCACGCGGACAACCGTCCGGATCGCGGGGATCAAGAAGGCCATCGCAGTGAAGTTCGCGCCGTTCGAGATCAAGACACTCCGGATCTCCCGCACGGGTTCGTGCCGGGAGGTTCATCTGTTGGAGGTCCATTGATGATCAGACACGCATCTTCGATCCTCATCCCGGCGGTCCTGATGCTGTCCGTTGCCGGCATGGCCACAGCGCCGGCCCAGCACCGTGACCTCCGGGCAACCTACATGCAGCGCACGGCACCGGTCGAAGCACGCGTGGCCGATCTGCTCTCCAGGATGACCCTCGAGGAGAAGATCGCCCAGCTCCGGTGCACGACGAAGAAGGTGGTCTGGGGCAACAACCTCACAGCCGACGGCGTCGGCGGCGTTGGCCCCATCTTCCGCCGGTTCACGGCAACCGCAGCCGCGGAAAGCATCAACTCTGTCCAGAGGATGGCGGTCGATCGGACCAGGCTCGGCATCCCGATCCTGTTCCATGATGAGGCGCTCCACGGACTCATCGGCACGAAGGTCACGAGCTTCCCGCAGGCCATCGGACTCGCGGCGACCTGGGACCCCGCGCTCATGGGCAGGGTCGCGACGGTGATCGCGAAGGAAACGCGTGCACGCGGCATCCGCCAGGTCCTGTCGCCGGTCGTGAACATCGCACGCGATGTACGCTGGGGGCGGGTCGGCGAAACGTACGGCGAGGATCCTCTCCTCCATGCCCGGATGGGTGTGGCCTTCTGCGAAGCGATCGAGAATGAAGGTGTGCTGACGACCCCGAAGCACTTCGTGGTGAATAACGGGGAAGGAGGCCGCGATTCCTATCCGGTCTCCATGGGAGAACGCGAACTCCGTGAGGTCTACCTGGCACCGTTCAAAGCGTGCATCCAGGAAGGCCACGCCACGTCCGTGATGGCATCATACAACTCCCTGAACGACGTCCCCGCCTCTGCCAGCCACTGGCTCCTCACGGACATTCTCCGGAAGGAGTGGGGATTTCAGGGATTCGTCGTCTCGGATTACGGTTCCGTTGCCGGGATCCGCGAAAAGCACGGCGCAGCAGCCACGATGCGTGAAGCCGCGGCGATGGCCGTGGAAGCGGGGCTGGATATGGAGCTCCCGGACATCATCTACTATGGCGATCCCCTCGTCGACGCCGCGAAAGACGGACTGGTATCGATGGACGCGGTGCACCGGGCCGTCGCCAACATCCTCCGTGCAAAATTCCGGCTGGGATTGTTCGAATCGCCCTACGTGGATGCCGCGCAGGCGGATGCGGTCAACGATGCACCCGCTCACCGTGCCCTTGCCCGGGACGCTGCACGCAAGGCGATCGTCCTCCTGAAGAACGAAGCGCATACCCTCCCGCTCAGCAAAAGCATCAAACGCATCGCCGTGGTCGGGCCGTGTGCGGACTCCGTGGTGCTCGGCGATTACAGCGGCTATGGTATGAAGGCTGTGACCCTGCGTGAAGGGATCGCGGCGGCGGTGCCCTCTGCACAGCTCGTGTACGAAAAAGGCGCGAGCGTCGGCTTCGATGTCCTTCCGATGATCCCCGCAGAGAATCTGGTACCTGCAGGCGCCCCCCCGGGCGCTCATGGCCTGAAAGCCGAGTACTTTGACAACATGACATTCTCCGGTACACCGCGCATCGTCCGCGTGGATCCGGGTGTGCAGTTCACGTGGGCCATGGGATCTCCCGACTCCCTCATCCCGCGCGAACAGTTCTCCGTGCGCTGGACAGGGAAACTGGTCCCCACGGTGAGCGGTCTGTACCGTATCGGGGCAGCCACCGACGACGGCGTGCGGCTCTGGATCGACGGAAAACTGATGCTCGAACGGTGGTTCGACCGCGGCGCAACGCTGGACGATGTGACGATGCGGTTCGAGGCCGGCAGGGCGTACGACATCAGGATGGACTACTACGAGAACAGCGGCTGGTGCCATGCGGCGCTGGTCTGGCGCCGGTTGACCGAGGTCGATCCCGCTCAGGCCGCGGCCGTGGAAGCCGTCAGGAAGGCCGATGCGGCGATCATCGCAGTGGGCATCATCGAGGGTGAAGGATACGACCGGACGCATCTGGAACTCCCCGGCGGACAGGAAGCACTCATCCGTGCCGTTGCCGCCACGGGGAAGCCGACCATCGTCGTGATCTACAGCGGCAACGCCGTCACGATGGCGAACTGGATCGACAGCGTCGCCGCTGTCGTCGAAGCGTGGTACCCCGGTGAGGAGGGCGGCAATGCCATCGCCGATGTGCTCTTCGGCGACATGAACCCGGGCGGCAAACTCCCGGTCACGTTCCCGCAGCACGTCGGACAGGTACCGTTGTACTACAACCACAAGCCCACGGGGCGGGGCGACGATTACACGGATCTCAGCGGCAAACCGCTCTTCCCCTTCGGCCACGGACTCAGCTACACGACATTCTCGTATGCAAACCTGGACATTGCTCCTGCCGCGATCTCACCCGACAGCACCGTGCAGATACGGATCGACGTGAGAAACACCGGAACGCGTACCGGCGATGAGGTCGTGCAGGTGTATACGCATGACCCCATCGCCTCCTTCACCCGGCCTGTGAAAGCACTCAAGGCCTTCCAGCGTATCACACTCGCCCCCGGTGCGCAGCAGACCATGGTCTTCACTCTCCGTGGCGCAGAATTGTCGTACCCCGGCGCCGACCTCAAGCCAGTGCTCGAACCCGGTATGATCGAGGTGATGGTCGGCAGCTCATCGGAAGACATCCGGCGCACGGGCTCATTCGCGGTAACAGGACCAACGAAATGACATCACAACAGCGTATCCGGAACATCATCGCCCGCCGGCCCGTGGACCGGTGCGGCTTCTGGCTGGGCAACCCGCACGGCGACACCCTGCCGATCTATTACAAGTACTTCGGGGTCAGTTCGCTGGAGGATCTGCATCGCGCCCTGGGCAGCGACTTCCGATGGATCACACCCCAGCTCATGGATTCAACGTACCGGCACCCTGAGGGCAAGGGGCTGTTCGACCTCTGGCGGCACAAGACATCGCTGGGCGACCCGGGCCCGCTGGCGCAGTGCGAAACGGTGGAGGAGATCGAACGTGCCTACGAATGGCCGTCCCTCAGCTACGTGCATCTCGACGAGACCATCGCGGCGCTGAAGGCGGCGGAGGGATTCTACCGGGCCGGAGGCTACTGGGCGCCGTTCTTCCACGACGTGGCAGACCTGTTCGGATTCGAGGAACTGCTCATCAAGATGCACACCCACCCCCATCTGGTGGAAGCGGCTTTCGAGAGGGTGTGCACGTTCTACCTGGAAGCGAACACGAAGCTGTACGATCTGGCGGGCGATACGATGGAGGCCTACTTCTTCGGCAACGATCTCGGGACACAGCGCGGATTGATGATCGGGCCGGAACAACTGGAACGATTCGTGATGCCATGGGTGCGCCGGCTCTCGGCACAGGCCCATGAACGCGGCTATCAGGTGATCCTGCATTCCTGCGGCTCGGTGCACCAGATCATCGGCCGCTTCGTGGAGGCGGGCATCCAGTGCCTGCATCCGCTGCAGGCACGCGCGGAGAACATGAGTGCCGCAACGCTCGCACGCGACTTCAAAGACTCGATCGCCTTCCTCGGCGGGATCGACACACAGGAACTGCTCGTGCACGGCACGCCGGACGATGTACGGGTGGACGTGCGGAGGGTGAAGCAGGCGCTCGGACCCTACGTCATCATCAGCCCGAGCCACGAAGCCCTGCTCCCCAACGTACCGCCGGAGAATGTCGAAGCGATGGCCGGTGAGGCCCTGAGGCAATAGCGGGAGGATCCCTTAGAACACCACTCCGGCGATCAACACGATATTCGAGAACGGGGTTGCTTCACCGGTACGGACGAAGTTCACGTTCGGTTCGGTGCGGCAGAACTCTTTGAACTTCTCATGCGAGATCTTCTTCATCGGCACCGTACCGATGGCGGCCTGGATCTCCTTCAGGATCGCCGGACTCTTCTGCTCCACTTCCTTTGCCATCATCGCACCCTCGATGTGCAACTCACCCAGCACCACCTTCAACGTCTGCACCAGTCCGGGCGTGCCGACCGTGAGCACGCAATCGGCCATCGGTTTGTCGTGCGGTATCGGATAGCCACAGTCGCAGATGACCAGTTTGTCGCCATGCCCCATCCCTGCCACGATCGCCGCCAGATCAGAATGAAGGATACCGGACTTCTTCATGAATGACTCCTCGTTGGGGTTGATCAGAACCTACGGATGATGCTCACAACCGGACCAGCATGGAACCCTTGCGCGCGCGTCCGGTGTCGCCTTCACGTATCACGCCACGGTAACCGGATGCATGCAATTCAATATGATACGTCCGCGCCGCCGGCCCCTGCCAGTTCACCGTGCAGTGGTCGAGGCCAGGGAAAACGCTCACTTCCGTTTCGCCGTCGTCGTCCGCGAAGCGCGTGGTCCCCTGATCATCCGACCAGAGCGACAGGACGAGGCGCTCGTGGCGCCCGCCGGTGATCCGGGCACCCTGCTCGAGCATCGGGATCACTGCCCCGGCCCGCACATACAGCGGAAGGGTGGACAGCGATACGTCCAGCCGGAGAATCTCTGGCCCCCGGATCACTTCGCCGGTCCAGAAGTCGATCCACGTGCCTTCCGGCAGATAGACGATCTTCTTCCCCGATGGGTGAACGACAGGGGCGACCATGAGCGACGGGCCAAGCATATACTGCTGATCGTGCACAGACGCGTGTGGATCATCGGGCCACATCAGCGGCAGCGCGCGCATGACAGGCATCGCCGTCCGGCTCGCCTCGATGGCGGCACTATACAGGTACGGGAACAGGCGGTAACGCAAATGGACGTACTGCCGCACGATCCTCAGGGCTTCATCGTCGAAGACCCACGGCTCACGCGGACTGTCGCCATGCATGCGGCTGTGCGAGCAGAAGAGTCCGAATTGCGCCCACCGCACGTACAGGTCCGGCAACGGCCTGCCGCGGTACCCGCCGATGTCGTTGCTCCAGAACGGCACGCCGGAGAGCCCCATGGAGAGCCCTCCCCGCACCGTGCAGGCAAGGCTGTCGAAGTCCGCAGCCGGATCGCCCGACCAGCACACGGGCGTGCGCTGGCTCCCGCCGATCGCCGCCCGTCCCCACACCACACCGTGGCCCCGTTCCTGCCGCGTCACCTCCGACACCGCTTCATTGTAGAGAAGCGGATACAGATTGTGCATCGTCTTCCCCGTCTCGCCATTGGCAAAGACCGCATCCGCCGGGATATCCTCGCCGAAATCCGTCTTGAAGACATCTGCGCCGGCCTTGAACACCGGCCGGTGGAGCTCCTGGAACCACCGGACGGCATCGGCGTTCGTCACATCGATGATGGCCACGCGGGCATTCCAGGAGTTCTCCGGTGTGGCTTCACGGACGATCCCGTCGGGGCGCGGGGCGAGCGAGAGCCCGTAGTCGATCACATACACGTCGCCATCCGGCCTCAACAGGAAATACCCGTGATCCTTGCCGAACGCAAAGAGTTCGCTTTCCACCGAGATGTACGGGTGCTCCCACAAACAGAGCCGGAGACCTTTCTCGCGCATCCGCGCGATCAACCCGGGAAGGTCCGGGAACGATGTAGCGTCCCATGTGAAATCGCAATACTTCCGCCACGTCATCCACCAGGGGTCGATATGCACGACGTCCGCGGGGATCCCGTGCTTCTCCAGGCCGTCAATGAGCGCTTCCATCGCCGGCTGGTCGCGGTAGGTACCGCCGGACGAGACCCAGAGCCCGAACGTCCATGGCGGCGGGACGGGCGCGCATCCTGTGAGCGACGCATACCGCCTCAGGATCTCAGCAGGGTCCCGGCCCGGTATCAGGTACATCCGCAGAGAGGGGGCTTCGACGGTCACCGTACAGGATTGGCAGGACGCCACCCCGAGGTCCCAGATAATCCGCGCACCGGTATCCAGGAAGAGGCCGTACCCTCGCGTGCTGATGAGAAGTGGGATATTTTTATGCGATCGCTCGCTCGTTGACCCGAAGGCATCCTGCGTCCATGCGGTGATACGCTGGCCGTGCCTGTTCAACGGGAGGAATTTCTCGCCAAGCCCGAACAGGGCCTCGTCGGGCTCCAGATGGAAAGCGAACGTCACGGCCTGCGTGCCAGGTGCTCCCTGCACGATGCCCAGCGGAAGAACGAACGGCCGCCCGAGACCGTCCACGTCGGTGGGATTCTCACGGAAGAGGCATGTCCCCTCCGGGTCCTCCATCCGGAAGAACCAGGGGTCCGCATCGATGCGAAGGACACTACGGCCGGCGAAAAGAGTGTGCCCATGCGGTGATGGGGTATCGGTGACAGGAACGGGAGGCTGAGACGATGACACGACCATGCCGGTGGGCGGTGGGACCATGGCCCCGGAAGGAACGATGGTCCACTCCCAGATGTCCGGCAATGGCATGCGGAAGGACATCCGCACGACCGTGCCGCATTCCGTCACCGCGTCGAAGCTCATTGACCCGTGATCCGTGGCCATCGATGCAGCCCGGATCACACATTCAAAACCATCAGGTGCATTGTACGGGCGTGCATTCATCCGTTGTCTTTGGGAGGTGGCGAAGAGATGCGTTGCGCGATCGCCTGGATGTCGGTCTCGGGCCAGGTGTCGTCCACGATGCCATTGGTGACATCGACGTTGATGAAGAGCCCGCGGTAGGTCCGGGCCGCGCGCAGGATGCGTTCGACGTAGTCCATCATGCCGTCGAAGTGCATATCGCGGTGCAGCCCCACCCGGCATGCAAGCACCTTCTTCCCCCCGAAATGCCCGAGGACCTTCTCGTAGTGTGCTTCCGTGGATCCGAATTCGAGTCCACGCAGGTTGTGCACTTTTTCCAGGCTGCTGAACTGATGGGTCCAGTCGCCGCAGGAATGCATGAACACACCGCCGAATTCTTCCGAGAGCATGTTCATGTACGGCACACTGAAGGTGTCGTGCATCGCCGCCGAGAGCATCACGCACTCATCGTTCGCCACCGACACACCCATGCCGTCGGGGAGCCAGGGCTGGAACATGCTCGGGACGAATTCGACGCCGCGCTGCCGGGCCAGCTCCCGCTGCGCCCTGACCAGGCGATGATGAAATCCGTGACCTTCCGGAGCAGCCTGTGCGCCACCTCCGGATCGGTCTTCATCAGCGCCAGAAATTCCGTATGCCCCGCGATGAGTGTGGAGGCATCCAGGGGTCCCTGCACATCCGTGAGCCGGATCGGAACCGTGCCGGCGGTCCGTTCGAGAAAGTGGGTCGTCGTCCTCAGGATGCGCGGGACCTCACCTTTCGTGAGATCCGGGACCTGCAGTGCTTCCACGGATGCCGCCTCGCCGTCGCATGCCGGATGGACCGCAGGGAGATTGTCTTCCCACCACACCACCTCACTCCCGAAGGCCGACGGGATGGAGACCACGCCGAACGCAGGACACAGCGACGACACGACGTCGCCCGGCAGGAGGGCGGTCGCTTTCAATTCTTCGAGCTGCGCCTGGAGGAACATTTCAGGGTCCTGCAGCCGTTGCCGCACGGTACCTGTGCCCTCGACCGAGAACAATGCGCTCTTGATCGGCGACCCTCCCTTCACCTTCGGGCCGACATAGCCGAACATAAACCCGGGGCGTTCGACGTTCTCGAGGCGCCACATCCGTTCGAGGAATGTACGGTGGGCAGGTGACTGCGCGGGCAACCGCGCCACATCATTGTCATGCACGGCCATAGAGCTCCGCCGCCTCCATCATGGCATTGATGTTCTCCACCGGTGTCCCCGGCGGGATGTTGCTTCCGTCCTGGATGATCAGCCCGCGGTGCGGGCCGAGGATCTCGATCACCCTTCGCGTCGCCTGCCGGATCTCCTCCGGCGTCCCGCTGTGGATGAGCATCGGGTTCACATTCCCGATCAGCACGACCTTGCCTCCCATCACCCGGGCGGCCGTATGAAGGTCCACCTGATACCCGAATCCCTGGAACTCGTGGATCGCCAGGTCGTGCGTGAAGATCTCCAGCAGGTGGTCCGTCGCGCCGCACATATGAAGGCTGAGACGCCCGTCAAAATGGAACCGCAGCTGTTTCTCGAATGGCAGGACCAGGTCACGGTAGGTTGCCGCCGACAGCGATACCGCAAGGTCGTCCGTCCACGCGAAGTCCTTCGGGACCGGGAGGCCTTCTTCCTCCCAGCAGAAATCGAGATAGGCGATGAGCTTGTCCGTGACGATGCGCAGAAGTTCACGGACGAACTCCGGCCGTTCTTTGACCGCGATGAACAACTCCGTCTGCCCCATGATATCGCCCGCCACACCGAACGGCCCATCGGAGGTGTGGGTGAGCGCGGGGTTCATGCCGGGATAGAACACGGGACCGCCCTGAAACCGGACAGGATACTTTTCTGCCACGACCATCATCGCCTTGCGGTAGGCGATCTGCCGCGCATTGATGCCGCCCTGCACGAAGTCCATCCGCTCGAGCTTCTGCAGATCGGCATCCGTATCCACCCACCCGGGGCCGACCCAGGGGATGTCATCCTCGGGGAACACGATCTCGCACCCGAGGCTCCCGGCTTCAAACGTATTCTGAAAATCCGTCCATCCCCCCACCCACGGACCGGTGATGCTGTACGCGTCGGTCCGGACATTCTCCATCAACCACTTCTGTGCGAGGATCTGCGCCCGCAGCATCGTTTCCGGATCCTGGTAGTACTCACGGAACGAGATCCCTGTCTTCGGGACGAGAAAGCGATGGGCGATCGCGGGGATGACCGGGACCCGGTCGGGGACCTCGAACCGCTTCGCGCATTCGACCCGCCGGCGCCGGGCTTCGATCTCGTCCTGCGGAACACCGATCTCGATGACGGGACTCATGATCTCTTCTCCAGTGTCCTTTTCGTTCCCGGGGGCGTGCATCCACACGAACTGCGCACGACAAGTTCTGCCCGGACGATCTGGTCCTTCCCCGAACGCTTCTCTCCATTGATCGCCGCGATGAGGCGCTCCGCAGCGGCACAGCCAAGATCATAGGCCGGTTGGCGGATGGTGGTCAGCGGTACGGGTATCAGGGATGCACGGAGGTCGTCCGAGAATCCAACGACCGCAACGTCTTCCGGGACACTCAGTCCGCTATCAGTGATCGCCCGCATGGCACCATACGCGGCGGGATCGTTGATGGCAACAACGGCCCGGGGGCGCCGACCGGGGAAACTCCAGAACGGAACGCATCGCTGCATACCCTGCATCCTCATGAAAGCCGGAGAGCACCGTGCGCGAGGGACCGCACACGATCCCGGCCTCCGCATGCGCGCGCCGGTAGCCCGCGGCCCGGTCGCGACTGATGCCAAGGTGCGGTGGGCCGGCGAGATGCGCGATGCGCGTGTACCCATGCTCGATGAGATGATGCGTGATGACCCGCGCACTCTCCTCGTCGTCGATGCTCACACAGGTTGCACCGATCCCCCGGACGCACCGGTCAAAGAAGACCAGGGGTATTCCCAGCGTCATGACCCGTTCATACGGCTTCTCATCTTCCGCGTTCTGGGCAACCGAGAGCAGTATGCCGTCCACGCGGTTCGCCTCGAGGGTGTGCAGCGCGTCGCGTTCGCGGTCCGCCGTCTCCGCACTGTGCATGAGCAGCAAATGATACCCGGCCTTCGTGGTCACTTCTTCTATGCCGCGGATCGCCTCCGGACAAAAAGAGTGCGAGCTCTCCGGGATCACGACGCCGATCGTCCGTGTCCGGCTGATGGCAAGGCTCCGCGCGAGGAGGTTCGGGGGGGATCGCATCTTGCGGGCGGCCTTGAGGACCTTCGCGCGGGTCCTGTCATCGACGTTCGGTTTGGGATTGAAGACACGAGAGACGGTCATGACGGACACCCCGCTCGCCTTCGCAACATCTCCCGACGTTGCGTGGCGTACGGTCCGCCGGGATCGCCGTGATGGTGTGGGAAGCGCCATGATCGATCATTCCGGGCGGAGGGTGACGCGCTGCGCAGCCCAACCGCTGGTGGATGGGTCGAACCGCACGATGCACTCCCATGCGTTCCCCTGCCCCACTCGCCGGACCTCCGCGCCGACCGCGCGGACGGTCTCGAACCCGAACACGCGGAAGGGGAAGATCGCGCTGGTAGCACCCCGTCCCTCCACCTCAACCGTATACACGCCCTCGCTGTATGACGTGCCGAGGATGCGGGGCGCGCGCGTGCTGTCGCCGGGCGCCGGCGCAGGCACCACGGGCACGAACGCCAGTCCGCCGGTGTACTCGAACGAGACCGTCACGGTGGAATCCACGCGGACCACGACCGGGGTCTTCACCTTCCCGCGCACCACGTCCCCATCCGCAAAGTGAGGCACCCCATCGATCATGACGCGGCCGACCTTCATGCCCTGGGCCACTTCAGGGGCGAGTGTGACCGTGCAGGGCGGGCCCGCGGTGCGATGCAGTGTATAGGTCATATATGCCGGCACCCGCGTCATGGTCATCTGGAGAACGCTGGCACCCGACCGGAGCCGCTCCACCGTCACATGGTCCCAGTCGATCGGAAAGCGTGGCGTGAGGTCCGCCGCAGCGTGGAGGGCATCGGGCTTCCATCCGACAAGTCCCTCGATCACCGGTTGCAGAATATTGGTCTCCGACCAGCACTGGTGGAAGCAGACACCGCTCGGACGGTAGACAGAGCCATGCATCACTTCCTGCGTCAGGCCGAGCGCCCAGTGTTCCTTGATGCGCATCAGTTCTTTGAGATGAATGAAGCCCTGCACCGAATTGCCATACATGAATTCACCAAGGGCTGTCCAGCCCGTGAACAGCGGCCAGGCTGCACCTTCCTGATAGCTCCTCGGATTGAAGAACGGCGATGCACCCGACAGTCCCCGGACCGCCCAATCCGTAGAGAACTCCGCACTTGCGTACGCACGCAGCATCCGCGCGGCTCTCTCGTCGTCCACGATCCCCCAGATCAGGCCCACCGCGGGGAATGCCGTCCGCTGCTTCACGAACGATCCATCCTTCAGCTTGCCATGACTGTAAAAATCGATGGCAGGGACCCAGAAATCATTCTCGAGCGAGACGCGGACGCGCAGGGCCTGGTGCAGATACCGTTGACGGGACTGCGTATCACCTGCCAGTTCCGCGATCCCGGCGGCGCCTTCAAGGGCGCGGAGCCAGAGCACCGAAAGGTAGTACTCGCTGTGGGTGCCGAACAGCTCCCCGCCGGGCTCTACCCACCCGTGGCCGACATCGGTGTTCTCGATTAGGCCATCACCATCGGTGTCGGTGGAGAACAGATGGTCCATGGCCCGGGCGATGGAAGGCCAGCTCGCGCGGATGAATGCCGTATCGCCCGACGCACGCAGGTAGTGATCGGCGAGCATCACATACATCGGCGTTGCATCCGAAGCATCGAAGTGCACCACGCCACTCGTCATCAGTTCGTGAAGGACCTTCCCGGTCCTGTCCTGCCACGCTTGATAGAGCGCAAGCTGATCCCGCACCGTCGCCAGGTCGCCGATGGCATCGAACGCGAAGCCTGACCACGCCGCGTCGCGCCCGAAGTACCACGCATAGCCCGGCCGTCCGCTGTTCCTGTGCTCACCGTTCCAGCCGCGCGCCGTCGTCGCATACCCCGCCAGCAATCCGGTTCCGACCCCGGGAGTCGTTGCGATGAACCTGTCGGCCCCGATAAGAGCCCACGCATACCATTTGTTGAACTCAGCGTCGGGTGTGGTCACCGACGTCACGCGCCCGAGCAGTGCGCGGTAGTGATCTGCAGACCCACGGTGCACGCGTGCCGGATCGCCGACAAGGGCACGATAGTCCTTCTCACACTGCCCCCGGCCTTCATTCGTCCCGGCGAACGCGAACGTCAACTCGCCCCGACCCGCGCCACCCAGCGGGTACTCCGCGCCGAACGCGATCTGATGGTCCGTGGTGGGTGAACCGGTGAGCGCCCGCGGACTCCAGTCGACCCGGCCAAACTGGCCAGCCAGGACCTTCGCGGGTTTCGCATCCGCACCGAACATCCCTGCGAACATCGCTGTGCGGTCGCGCACCTGCAGTGCGCCCAGGGACTCATTGTATCCATACATCAACGTCCCGAGAGCCGGCGCCTCATACGGCCACATCCACCGGAGATCGGTGCGGAACCTGATGACCAGGCGGACGGGGATCTCGGACTCGTAACGGACGAAGCCGCCGGATTGCGTAAGGGATGCGACCAGGATCTCGCGGAGTTCGTGCCCGCCGATGCGGTACCTGCGCGTGAAGGAGGATGGCCGCGCTTCAACGGAAGGCGTCATGTGCGAGAGCCATGCCACCGAATCGCCCGAGACAATGCCGGCCTGATAGTCGCGGATGATCCGGAGGGGATGGACCCATACCTCATCGATCCCCCCGCGCTCCTTCCCCATGATCACCGCACGGCGTCCGGCAACATCGAACATCTCCGTGCCGCCATTCTCACGCGACAGGAGCAGGTCCCCGGTGAACACCAGGTCCAGCGGGGCGCGCTTCGCGGTACGGAGCGGCGGTGAGGTTACCCGTTCGAGGACCGGCGCGGGAGCCATCTTCTCCCAGTAGGACACGGGCCCCGGCATGCGTACTCCTGCGGTGTAGAGGAGCGCATTGGTCATGAACTGTTCAAGGTTCGCGCGCAGGTGATTCACCGGCGCGAACGCGATCATGCCACCGAGGGAGAGGATGCGGCCGCCCTTGAGGACATGCTCCACCGCCACCTTCCGCGCCCCACGCATGAACACATAGGATTTCTCGACGGCGACGACCTTCCCCTTCGCAGGCCAGCTCTCATTGTCGTACGTGATGATCGGAAGGATCCGGTCCACCACACCGTCCTCGATGTATTCACCGCCGAAGAGAGCCGTTCAACAACGGATGACCGTGCAGGGAATGATACCCCTTCTTGTCCCACAGCCAATCGTTCTTGAGCGTATCCAGCCGGACGGTGGGACGCACCGGTTCGATCCCGAGATCGGAGGGGAGGAATGCCGCGTACCCCGTGGCAACGATGTGGCCGCGGGCAACGAGGAACGACCGGAGTGCCTTCATACGTTCCGGCGCGTGCGAGAGCAGAGCGTAAGGGGCTTCACCCGCAGAATGGATCCAGAGCACGTCGCAGGCCGGAGGAACCCATGATGCAGTGGACGCGTAGGTGACCATGGCCGTGAAGCGGGGAATACTCTCGATCCATCGTACCGCCGCACTGTCCTCGGCATTCATCCGGTCTCCGGCGACCACATACCCGACCCGGACCCCAGAGGACTCCGGCGCAGGGTCCGCGGCGGCCGGGGCAGCAGCAGCCATATGAAGAGTCAGAGCACAGATGAAGAAAACCGCGCCGCGCACGGTGTGTGATCCCGGATATGACCGATCTCGATGCATCGACGTTCCCATCTACTTTACCATGGCCATCATGCGTGTTTGAACCCACTGCGGCGAACTCAGCCGGTAGTAGTAGACGCCGGAAGCGAGCCCCCGGGCATCGAACGACACCTGATGGGTGCCGGCATCAAAGAATCCGCTGGCAAGGGTCCTGACGCGCTGGCCAACGACGTTGAACACTTCCAGGCTGATCGGTGCTCGCGCACCGAGATCGAACCGGATGGTGGTCGAGGGATTGAAGGGATTCGGGAAGTTCTGGTCGAGGCGGAAGCCCTCGGGCGCACCGATCCTGTAGCTGCCCTGGGTGCCCACACCGGTGGCCTTCGCGAGAGCGACGGCGCCCTCGTAGTCCAGCACGTAGTGCCACCAGTTGTTCAGCACACCGTCTGTGATCCCGACATACCTCGGCAAATGGCCGTACCACCACCGGAGGTAGCCGAGATGGTCCAACCCTTCGGCGAGCGGTTCACCGGGGGTGAAATACCAGGTGGAGACATTCACCTGACGGCTCATATTCAGCAGGATCGGATACCGGTACCAGTTCTCCGCGAACGACGTCACCATGGTCTGGTTGCCGTAGTTGTAATCGCTTGTTCCGTTCGGAGGGAAGTGGATGTTCCCGACGTGCGCCTGCCCGGGCATGTCCTTCTGGATCCGCGTGAAGAGGTCCCATGGTGTCGGGGTCGTGGACTTCGGGTTCCACGGCTTTCCGGTCGCCTCTTTGTACGCCTGGATCATGGCACTTTCCGACCGGTGGCCGAAGCTATGGAACGCCTGATCGACACCCCGTTCGTAGTTCAAGCCCATCACCGACAGCAGCCGTGTCAATGCCGTCCCATCCTTGATCGGCGGCGAGTTCCACCAGAATGCCGTGGGGCCGAGGAGCTGCGATTCGTACATGGCGAGATAGGGCGCGGCGAAGACCCAGACTTCATCGATCTCTCCGCGATTCCTCTTCTCGTCGAAATGATAGTACTTCACACATTCGCGGTAGTCGAAGGCAAGCAATCCGGAATCCGACGCTGCCTTCAGGGTATTCCATCCCGGTTCCTTCAGCAGGGTGACGTACTGATCCACCGTCATGAACTGCCCCCGCAGGCGCGTGTGGAGCTGCGTTGCTTCCACGACCTCCGTGATCTGGAAGTTCACCACGCTGTCCGTGGCTTCCCGGAAATGCTTCACCAGGGACGCCGCAAGCACGCGCGGGTTCCGCCAGTGGAACTCTTCGTGGATCCGGTTGGACGACGGCAAGACGGGGTCCTGATAGACCACTGCCACCTTGATGGTCATCGGGGCGACCTTCTGTGACACGAAATCCTGGACCACCGTGACCGGGGCACTCCCTGTGAGCTCATTGCCGTCGGTATGAACAGTGAGCGTGGTACTGCCGAGCGCCACGCCCGACACGGTACCATCCGCGTTGCCGACGGCGACCGCCGGGTTGGCGCTCTGATAGTTCAGGGGCTCGGTCAGGAAGTTGGGCGACACCTTCCCGCGATCGTCCCTGATCTTGATCGTGAGCTGGGCACTCGCACCGGGGACCAGCATCAGCGGGGCCGGATAGATGACGAAGTTCGTGTAGGTCACGGTTCCTTCGATGGTCCATTCGCCCAGGTAAACGCCGGGCCCGGTCGGATTCTTCAACCGCAGGCGGAGATAGCGCAGCGCCTGCTTCCCGAACGTGAGGGAATCCCATTTGAAGAATGCATGGGAGCGGTTGTTCACCAGCTGGATCCACGACCCGGTCCTGGTGTTCAGATCGGCAAGCGTGGCCGCACCCTCCAGAAACCACTTGCCGTCATTCCAGAGGAACACCTTGCTCTTTTCGATCGTCACAAGGGAGTCGAATGCAAGAGTGAAGACGAGCGAGTCGGAGGACCCCTGGGCATACTCGGTAAGACTGTTGCCGTCGAACACCTTGGTGGAATCCGCGCCGACCGAGGGGACGACGGTGACCGATGCCTTCCCCATCTGGATCTGCTCTTTGATGTCGAAGGCAAGGACCTTGGTGATCTGGCCCGGGGCAACCGACACTGCAAGCATCAGCAGTGCCGCCACGGGGCCTGCGGCCCGGCGTACGATCGAATGGTTCATTGTCATAGACACCTCCCTGCCCCCGTTCTACTTGTGATGATACATATCCAGCAGGACCTTCGCCATGATCGCGTCCCAGATATAATTGGACGGGCTTTCCTGCACCGGGAAGTCGGGGCTGTACGATTCCCAGAAACGGTGATTGATCGACAATTGAGTTGTCACAGCATCCATCATCTTTGCACCAACCTTGTCGGCGAGGCCGTCATACCCATAGTTCCGTAACCCGCGCATCACGATATAGTCCCAGAGCAACCACACCGGCCCATTCCAGCGGCAGCATCCATCAACGAAGGGGGTGTACTGCGGGTCATTCGCGGCGATCGTGGGAACACCGTACTTCCTCCAGAAGGATGTCGGATCGGTCAGGTGTTTCACCAGTTCCGCGGCCTGTTGTTTCGACGCCACATGTGCCCACATCGGCAGAAAACCGATGAGTTCCTTCCGTTTCAGGCTCGCCCCTTCGAACACAAAGCTGTTGCTGTCCATGCTGACATTATAATAGAAGCGGTCCTGCGGGTCCCACATATGCCGGTTGATGAGCGCCGCCGTCCGGTCGAATTTCGCCGTCCACTCCCGCACCCCGGCGGTGTCCCCCAGTTCGCGGGCCATCTGCCGCAGATGATACATCTCGTTCGCCATCTCGGCGGTCAGGTCGAGCACGTCCAGCTCATGAGAGATGTCCCGCCCTTCATCGGTCCCCTCGGAGAACAACTGGAAGACCACGTTCCAGCCGTCGCGCACGTTCTCGATGATCCCGTACGGGCCCCACTCGTACATCCCATCACCGTCCCTGTCCCGCTCGGTTTCCATGTAGCGGATATAGCGCGCTCCTGACGCATACGCATCCTTCAGGAACGCCCTGTTCTTTGTGACCGTGTACATCTCCCAGTTCGTCCACGTGAAGAATGGAGCGGATGTCGTCGGTACGCCTTCATGCGGATACACCTGCGGGCCGCGCGGGCCGTGACGGTAGGCGATGAGCCCATCCTCGTACTGCTGATCCATGTAGATGCGCTGTGACTCTTCCGCAGAACGAGCATCCAGGTACACATACGGGATCATCGAGAGCGATTCATGCATCACCTGATGACCGTGCCCCCATCCCCATACCGGGTTCCGGGAGAAGACGTAGAAGTTCCGTGTCGTTTGGCCGGTCGGCGGCAACATGCACTGGCGCACAAGATTGAACGCCCCGATGTACACGATCTTCTCTCCCGGGGTCCGGAACCGGACACGCGGCACGGTACGGAACAACGCGACATTCTCATCGACGCACTGCTGCATCGATGCGGTGCGCGCACCCCGGGCATCGGCACGCAGCGCCGTTTCGGGTTCGGCGGCATCCTGCACCGACCGTACAAAGCGCACGGTGCGCTGTTCCCCCGGGCGCAGCACGACATCCGACTGAAGCATGACCGCATCGACCGGGCCGACCCCGGCCTGGTTCAGCGCCGTAACATTCTCATGGACCTTGCTCAGCCGCTTGATCGCAAAGTACAGGTCGTCCATCGACGACCGCGCGTACGCTCCGTAGCTGGACGGCGGTGGAACGGCGCTGAGCATGTTCCGGAATCCGGTCGGGTACCCCCGGTCCTTGTACAGATTGCTGTGCAGCCGGACCAATTCCTCATGGTGGGCAAAGATGTATCCGCCGTCCGCGTCCTCATACCGTACCACGCGGAGGGAATCATTCGGAAGATGCAGCACGGGATAGACCATCACGTTCAACGGAACGGTGCCGGTGTTCGCCATATGGAGCTCGATCACGGCCGAGCCGGAACTGTACACGCAGAACGTCTCCTGCACCTTCACGCCGGCGAACGGTTCGTACTCCAGGACGGCCATATCCGGGAAGGACGCCACGACGACAGGCGCGCGCGCAAACTCCCGGGTCTTCGCGATCACCACATTGTTGAACTTCCAGAGCACGGCCAGATCACCCGCGAACTGACTGCTGTACGTGATCGGCTTGTCCGGCGTGAAATAATCCATGAAGTACGCTTTGTCCGCAAAGAACCGGGAGCGTGCCATGGGAGCAGCATAGGTCGTGAACAGTGGGTCCTTCGCGCCGGCCTGCAAGCGCAGATAGTCGTCCGTGATCCTGACCTGACCTGAAGCAGGCACGAAGGACACCAGGGCAATGAGGAGCCCGGCGGTTTTCCAGAGGTGCATCACGCAGTCTCCTTCTATTCGGTGCGGGTCGGGCTGAACCGGAGCGTGTGTTCCGGATCGAGCACACGCGCATAGAAATTGTACCCGCCGTAGTTATTCTCGATCTTGAGCAGAAGCGTGTTCCAGCCCTTCTTCAAGGCCACCGGCACACGGTCGTTGTCAGGCCGCACCACGCGTATCGCGAGCACACGGTGCACAGCCTCGCCGTTCACGAAGACCTTCACACCGTCGTCGGTCCCGAGAAGCAGCGGCACGGTCCGGTCCTTCGGAGCATAGATGTAGGTGAGTGCATACACAACGACCATCTCATACGGATCGAAATGGTACAGGTCCATGCGCCCGCGTGGCGGGGTCTGCGTCAGCGTCCACCGTACCGGTTGTCCGTTGACGCCCGCGTAGGTCTTCGTCAGATCGATCTCCCGTTCCGGCGGATAGGGCACATCGATGCCGCGGCGGTTCAGCCGTTCGTCGCGCGGATTGTCGAACGGCCCGATGAGTTGCCAGGCGGGAATGTAGGAACGGTGGGGCACGGGAATGAACACATCGATCCCGGTGGCAAATCCCGAGGCCTTGTCGTTCTTCCCTGTCACGGACACTCCGAGGCGGACCTGGCCGCTTGCCGCCTGCACGTCCTTCAGGATGATCTTCCCGCCGGGGACGACCGCCGGCGCATAGCCATCGTATTCTGCCAGCGTCCGCTCTCCCTGCGTCACCCGAACACGGCCGTATCCGGGCCCTTTCGCGATGTACATTGCGACATCATACGCCTCCTCCTCCACAGGGAACGAAAGGTCCACCCCCTCGCCCGGCCGCGCGAAGTCCAGGGTGAGTTGCTTCATCCCGCTCCACTCGGCGCCGTATCCCGTCATGTCTTCGGCCTTCGCTTTCAGGCCACCCGCCCGGGGGAGCAGGTCCTCGGCTTCCACCCCGCCATTCGGCACCACCACCCGCAGAGGGATGCGCGCAGCGGGAGGAAGCATCGCCGGGAACGGGGCATGCGGTTCAAGCTGGTACCAGTACGCCGTGCTGCTGTAATCTGCGATCTCCGCGTTCTGGTCGCCGTGTTCGATGCTGAAGTTGAGCGATGACGTGAATGAGATGGCATCCTGGATGTGGAAGCGGTACGCCGCGATCCGGTTGAGCGTGTCGTCCTTCAGGATCAACCCGTGGTACGGTGCTGCAAACTCACCCTTGTTGAAATACCACCCCCCGTTGAAATAGTCCTCGGTCCCCGTACCGCGGATCGACGGAGCCTTCTCGCCGTCCACCGTGACCAGCTCATCCCCTTCCAGATACTGCATGCCGTTGTCATATCCCTGCATGCTCATGTTGACGCCGACGAGGTGTCCGCGACCCTTTGCATCGAGGATGACGAACGGCTTCTCCGACCGCGTGCGTGGCTCACGCCGCCAGGAAGCATGGAAGTATCCCATGTCCGCGGCCGGCGCCTGATCCAGCGTCCGCCAGTTGACATGATAGTAGAACGACTGGATCTCCTCCCCTGTCTGGTTCACGATCTCGAGCCGCGCTGCTTTCGCGAACGGCATCGGGAAGTAACAGTAGTATCCGCCACTCGACATGCCGAGCCACGGTGTCAGATAGTGCTTGTACGCGAATCCCGTACCGAAGAAATCCCCCACCGGTACTTCGACGGAAGGCGTCTTCTCATCGTCCCAGTAGGCACGCAACAGGATCCTGCGGAGGAAGTGCTCATCGGTGGACATGATCGTGAACCAGAGCCCGACGATCATCCCGGCCCCTTGATCGACGCGATCACCGCGGTCTTCCCCGGAGGGATCGCGATGAAGTCGCTGTTCCCTCCGCTCGTATCGACGCTCGAAGCCTGCAACAACCGACCGGGTTTGATCTGCGGCAAACGGGAGGGCGAAAGGATATTGTCCATGATACTCTGAGCCTGCCCGCAGGGAGCAAGGACCAGAAGCATGGCAAGGAAAAGGGGCCATCGGTTCATCATGTCATTCCGTTTCATGATCTAGTTGCGCGCCGCATCTTTCACACAGCGGAAGCCCACCGTGGCACACCGGTCGAACCCCGGCGCAACAAGCAGCAGGATCTGAGGATTGTCCACCGGCTGCGGCCCGCCCCGCACATACCACCAGCTCGACGTCGGGTTGTAGTAGCTGCCGCCACGGAGCATCCCGTAGTAGAACGTGCCATTCGCATAGAGGTCGGCGGTGAGCTGCCACACGTTCCCGACCATATCCATGACACCGAACGGACTTGCCCCTGTCGGGAATGCATCCACCGGGGCCGTCGCCTGCGTGCCGTAGTTGCACCGGGTGGAGTCGAACTCTTTGCCCCACGGATACTTTCTTCCATCGGTCCCCTGCGCGGCATACTGCCACTCCAACTCGGTCGGGAGCCGCTTGCCCGCCCAGCGCGCATATGCCGCCGCGTCATTCCGGTCAACATAGACGACCGGATGCTTCTCCGAGCCCGGCACCGGCTGTCCATTCACCCAGTGCTTCAGGAAGTTGGTCCCGTCCGCGGGCGCATAGCGTGTCGCCGCAAGGAAATCGCGGAACTGCGCGTTGGTCACCGGGTACGTGTCCATGTAGAACTCCACCATCGGATACGTGCGCGGTTCCTGCGCCCCCGGATACGGGATCACTTCATTCGGCGACAGGAAGCTCCGGGTAGAGGCGTAGCGGAATGGACCTGCGGGTATGCGGACCATTCCCTGCGGCACCTCGTTGGCTGGCGTGGTGGTGATACGCGTGGCAATGGGACGCGGCGTTGCAAGCGGGATCTCCACGATCCGTTCGTCCATCAATTCGGTGCCGTTGAACAACTGCACTACGACCTTCTCTTCGTGGCGCCCGAGTGTCTTGTACAGCGAGATGGTCCGCGCATCCGCGGTGAACTGTGCGGAGGGAGTATTGTACGCAGGTTCACCCGCCCACACGACCACACGTGACCCCGCTGTGGTCCTGATGGACAGCGAGTCGCCGTCAAGTGCGATGCGCAGGTTCTTCTTGAAGAGCGCGATGCAATCCACACTCCCCTCTCTCCTGGTCCCGAGCCATGCGCGGCTGAAGCCATCGGCGGTCACGGAAAGCATGGCGCTGTCCCGCGCCACGTCCAACGACAACTCCTCATGGTTCCAGATATCCACCGCATGGAAGGACGTATCCACTCTCGCCTTGAACAGAGGGCCGGACCACCCTTCGGGACGGAGATTGTACACGGTAAAGAGCGTCTTGTCCTTCCCCTGCCACGCATTCACCCAGATGCTGTCGGCAGCGGTCCGCACCAACGGCGTCCATCCCTGATCCATGAACACCGCACTGTTCTCGCGGAGGATCTTCGTGGTCCGTCCGAGATAGGCCAACTCCTCTTCGATCCATCCCGGTCGCCCCGGACGCATGATATTGAGTTCCGTACCGTGCCCGTTGAAGAACGCAACCGCGATCTCGCGGTGGATCCTCCCCTCGGCGACCTGGATGACACGGAAGATCGCGAAGTCGGGTTTGATGAGCCTGTTCAGGTTCAGCGGCGGTGGCATGTAGATGGCATCATGCACACGCCCCGCGACGATGCCCGGCATATCCTTCGGTACGGCCATCCCTTCGCTATACAGGATGACGCCCGGCTTGACCCTGTCCGCCGCGCCCTGGAATTCCCGGCTGGATTGTCCCCAGGTATCAAGGACAACCCCGTCGGCGTCGAGCTTCCTCAGCATGTCTTCCATGCCACGGAGGTGGTCCTCCCGCCGGGTGCTTTCATCCCACGGGTTGTAGGCGATGAAGTAGCGCGTGCCTGCTTTGCGCGCCACCCCCACCTGCCGCCGGATCTCCGGAAGGCCGCCGGGAAGGTCCTTGTACATGTCCCACTGATTCCGCTGGTCCACACCCAGCCGCGGCCACGTGGGCCAGAGCATGAACGCCTCGAACCCGCCCACGAGATGGTTCCAATGCGTCAAGAACGCATCGAACCTGTACTGTCCTGCCAGCGCGTCGTAATAGTCCTGGTCCCACGCGAACTGGAGCATGAGCAGATAACTGCTGCGGATCCACGCAAGGTCCGCGCGCTGGAACAACGATGTGTCGAACGTTTCGAGATCGTACAGCCACCGGTCGCGGAACATCATGCGCATGCCGTCACGCCAGTCGCCCGGGTGATCGTCAAGGTACATCCGGTACGCCACCCAGCCGCCGGGCGGGATGTCGGCACGGAAGCGGCGGAGTTCGGCGGAAGCGGAGTCCTGCCGCCGTGCAATGGCGGTGAGCCCGCGCCCATTCTCCAGCGGGGCATCACAGAACCCCATTTCCCAGGCGTTGTCGGGAAGCACCACACCGATGGGCCCGTAACCCGGACGGAACAGCGCGGAGCGGGACAGACGCAGTTGGGGTGTGGCCGGGCCGTTCGCACGAATGAACACGCGCGAGGGATCCTCGCCGAACGGAACAACGTCCGCCAGCGACACGGTATCGCGCGACGCGTTACGGAATGTAATGTCGATCTGCACACCGCGCTTCGGCAGGGCCGTCACTCGAACGACGCCATTGAGCATCCTGCGGGTTGACCACACGATGCTGTCGCCGGACTTCCGCGCGGTGCATGTTGCCGTGGAGACCAGTGTGTCGTTGAGCCAATAACTCACGAGGGGAAGGGGGCGCGGAAGGGTACGGACCTTGCCATCCGTGCCTGTGTAGGAGCGTATCATCAACCCTGCGCCGGTCCCGAGTTCGACACTCCGGATATCCTGCGCCGGGGAAACGCCTGCGATCGACACCACGCCCAGAAGGACGAGCCACCGCTGTATACAGGTCATGCCTGTGGTCCTTGCTTATTCGTCAAGATCGCGCATCATCCGCGCGATGATACCTGCCCAGATATAGGTCTTGTGGAGCCCGGCCCAGGGTTTGTCCGGATGATACAGCTCCCACAAATTGTGATCGGTCTTCAACCTGTCGATCATTGCCGCTGCCATCCTCCCGACCATCTCGCGCGCTTCCGCCTTGTACCCGTACCGGAGAAGTCCGTGCTCGATCAGGTAGACCCATTGCACCCAGACCGGACCGTTCCAGTACCCGGTAGGATTGTAGTACGGATCGTCGGCTGCAAGCGTCGGGATCCCGAACGCGCGCCAGAACTTCGTGGAGTCGGTGAGTTTCTTGACCAGAAGCGCTGCCTGTGCGGAATCGGCGATGCCGGCCCACAGCGGCAGGAAGCCGATGATCTCTTCACGCTTCAGATCGTCGGCCGTCTTGAATGTGAAATCATGGTCCTTCCTGTCCACATGGAAGTAGAACCCCGACTTCGGGTCCCAGAACGTCCTGTTGATCAATGCTGCACGGGTGTCGGCATCCTTCTCCCACGCTTTCGCTTCTCCCGTGTTCCCGAGTTCACGCGCCATGGCCGCCAGCGACCTGGCCTCCATCACGAGCATGGCATTGCAGTCAAGCCCCTCGAACTCCGATGGCCATCCGACCTCATCCCACACGGCCACATCGCCATCGCGCACACATTCCAGCACGGCATGGGCACCCCATTCGCAGAGTCCATCACCGTCCGCATCCCGGTTCGCAACGTAGTACCGGTAGAAGCGCGCGCTGGATGCATACATCTCTTTCAGGAATGCACGGTCCTTCGTGATCCGATAGACCTCGTAGTTCTGCCATGCGTACCACGGCGCAGAGGATGTGAGCTGACCGTTGTAGGGAATGGTCTCATCGAGATACGGCCCGGTGCGGTAGTTGATGTAGCCGCTCGCATCCTGCCGTTCGCGGAACACCCGCTGGGAATTCATGGCGCTCACCGGGTCCATCAGTGCGTACGCAAGCATGGTCAGGCTCTCGTGGAAGACCTGTCCACCATGCCCCCATCCCCACTGTGGTTCACGGGAGAACACATAGTAATTGTATCCGCTTTTTCCTTCAGGGGGAAGCATGACCTGCCGCATGAGCGAGAACGCGCTCCAATAGAGCATCGCACGGTCCGGATCGGTGTCCTTCAGCGCCGGTATGCCCGCGTACAACTTTTCGTTCGCTACCCGGAACGGTGCGAGATCCATGGTGAGCAACTGCTCTGCAGCCGACAACACCGAGTCGCGGCGTTGCCCCGGCCGGTGAACGGCACGGACGATCCGCAGGTGTTCGGTCGCACCCGGCTGGATCGAAAGTTTCTTCCACGCGGCGATCACACGGGACAGGTCCTTCGCATCGCCCCGCACCTGGCCGGGGTACTTCGTGTCCGTCAGGAAATCACTCCCCTCGATGTTGTTCACCTCGCCGGAGGGCAGGCTCATGGTCCCGTTGGCATCCACCGCGATGACCACATACCCGTACACCTTATCGTCGGCGATGTTCTTGTCCGTATAGAACGACTGCGCCGATTCATACGCCACGCTCCGGTACACGCTTCCGGCCCTGTAGTCGCGGCGGTAGACATTGTAGCGCATTCCGGCTGCAGCTTTCCAGTACAGTCGGAGCTCGGTGCCATTCCCCCAGATGTCGCGTTTGACACCCACCGGAGGAGCCGGAAGCGCCGAGGGCGCAAGGGCGAGGTCAACCCGCTGGTCACCGGGCGTTGCAGGGTCGCCGATCGCGACCTCGACGCGGCCTGCCTCGCCCGTGTCTCCGCAGCCGATCACGACGGTGACCCGGTCCCCTTGTGCAAGGGTGCCGAAGTTGCCGGCCTCGATGGCATACGAACCATAGGAACGGATGTTCTGGTCGGCCGCACCCCAGCGGGCGGCATTCTCGGTCAGCAATTGACGCCGGTCGCCGTTGAGGTAGACGGCCATACGCACCGGAACCTGCCGGTGCGTGCAGCGCTCTTTTGTGGGATGGGTGATCGCACCGCGGACGACCTGGCGCGCGGGCCGCGCAAGATCGACCTCCTGCGGGATCTCCACACTGCCCCAGCGGTAACTCCGGAAGCTCGCGATCCTGTCGGGTTTCGATGAGAAGACCATCAGGTCGTGGACGCGGTCAACGTACGGCACGCCATGGTCCAGCACCCATCCGTCCGGGAGTTCATCGTGCCGGAACGCAACGGCATTCTTTCCTGTCAGCGGCGTGACATCGCTGAACGGCCGGGCAGAGCTCTGCAGGAACGGGATCACATCGATATCGATCGGGGCTTTGCCGGTGTTGGTGATGGCAAGATCCTGGACGGCGGCGGAGGAGCTGTGGACGAGGAAGGTCCCATGGACATCCACATCGGGGAACGGAGCGTACGCATAGGTGACCATGTCCGCATACGACGAGGTGATCACCGGCCGCCGCGCCATGGAGCGGAGGTCGTACACGAACTTCGTCCCTTTCCGGAACCCTACGGACAGATTGCCCGCATTGTCGGTGATGAAGTCGGCCCCGCGTGTGCTGTCATAGAAGAGGAAGTGATACCCTTCGTCCACGATGAACTCTGACCGCTCCATGGCAGCCGCGTACGTCGTGAAGAGGGGGCTGGATGCCGTGGCCTGGAGATGCGACAGAAAGGGTTTCGCCGGTTGAGCGCACATCGTGGCACCGGCAAGGGCGAGGAGGAGGAGCGTCGAGGGGATCTTCACGTGTGAGGTTCCATGTGCAATGCGTAGGCGCGTGTGGCCGCCGGAATGAACGAACCATGCATGCCGGCGCCCCGCCTCACACCATGCGACCGGCGAAAGCCAGCGGCACCGATCCGGGAGGTGGCACAGCAGGCCGGGCACATGACGTTGCCCGGGGACAGGGTTAACGCGTCACTCAGATCACGGCCGTTCTCTTAGAATCCGATGCCGACACCGATACGATGGCTGCCGCCGAGTGTCTTGTAGTTGCTGTAGGAATAGTCGGCCCGGAGTCCGATGCCTTCAATGGCAAAGGCCGCCCCGGCACCGGCGGACCAGGTCGCCGTTGAGTGGTTCAGCCGGTATCCACCGCGGACGAAGAACATCTGCTGGAAATTCCATTCACCGCCCACCTGAGCCTGCGGTTCGCCTTCATTGGGCTTCACGGCGGCGAAGCTGATCAGCAGCTTCTGGTCGTCGCCGTCGATCGCATTCATCGCCATCCCGAACTGGAAGTTGGTGGGCAACGGATAGGATTCGTTGACATATTGGATGCTTGACCCGAAGTCGGCGATCTGGAGCGCGAACCGGAACCCCCGGAAATCCGAGACATACATCACCGCAATGTCCAGAGCGAATGCATCGGCGGAGAAGTCCCGGAAGAGTTTCATGTTGAGATAGCTCAGAGTCAGGCCGAACGTCACGCGGTCGGTAAGGAAGCGCGCATAGGACAGGCCGAACCGGTAGTTGCCTGCGTAGAATGTCTCCCCCGTGCCTTCCGGCTGGAGGGGCGTCCGCACCTTCATCTCGTCCGTTGCCAGCGCGGTCACCGAGACCGCCACCGTCCCGATGTCATCGAGGTTCTGCGACGCGGCAGCAAAGTCGTGCGAGATACCGGCGAACCAGGATGTGTGGGTGAAGACCACATCCCGTCCCTTGACCCACGGGAGCGCGGCGCTGTTGTAATACGCGGCATCCGCACCACCCACGGCCGCCATATAGGCATCCGCCATGCCGGTCCCGCGTGCGCTGACCCCGATCTTGAGGAACTGCGCATCGGTACTTCCCGGACGGTTATACTGGCCGTACAGCATCACGGGAGCGAGTATCAAAAATCCGATCACGATACGTTTCATCATCGTCACCTTCTCTGGCACGGAGCCACACTCATTTAATGATAACGAATTTGCCGACCTGCACCTTGGCGTTCGCCACATCCTCAACGGTGAACAGGTAGATACCGCTCGAGATCGCCTGCCCGATGGACGAGGTCAGGTTCCAGTCCTCATATCCCCGCGTGGCATCATGATGGTCCAGCGTCGCCACGAGATCACCGGCAAGGGTATAGATCTTGATCTGACACTGGGTCGGCAGGTTGATGAACTGGATGCGGCGGTCCTGCTCCATCCACCACGGGCGGTTCCCCTGCGGGCGTTCCCACGGTGGGTTGTACGAATTGTACGCGATGTCGCCCCGGTAGGGGTTCGGCACCGCCGCCACTTCACCTACCGTGGCAGGCGGAGCGGTCCCCGGTACCACCGTTGCGGCATTCGCGGAGACGCTGGTTTCCTGCGAGGGGAAGTTGATCACCTTGTCCGATTTGGAGAATGCGGTCAGGCCGTAATAGTACTCGATGTTGTTCAACAACCCCTGGTCTTTGTAGGTGTATTGCAGTCCGGTATTGTACCCTTCATCGTTGATCACATCATACTCCGCCAGGAGCGTCCACGGACCATCCGGGCCTTTTGTGCTCTTGTACAATCGATACCCCTCAAAGGGTTTCGTGACCGTGTCGCCGCGGTTGGTGTCGGTATACAACTCCGGATTCGTTGCATTGGAGAGCGGCCTCCAGTCCAGCGACACTTCATGATTCGTCGTCGCGACGCGAAGGATGGGCTTCGGCGGAGGGGCGGGCACGCGGAAGTTCTTGCTCTTCAGGAAGGTCAGGTACGCAGCATTCTTCAACAGCCCCTGCAGACCTACGCCGAAGATCTCGGCCATGTCCACCTTCAGTGTCTCTCCGACGGCCACCTGAAACGGTCCGAACCCGAGGATGATGTGCGCCCGCGCCCGCTCGATACGGTCCGGCATGATCCGGGCACTCGCCATCGCCTGATAACACGCGGCATCCTTGATGGGCAACTCCTCGTGCTCGTAATAATTGAAGCTGTAGGTCGGGGCGTTGTTCGGGGTCATGACGCTGAACGCGATCGGGCTCACCGCACCGCCGTCCGATCCTCCGGGAGAATCCTCCGCCACCGCCATCTTGTAATCACGATAGTACCGCGTGTACTCGTCGATGTAATTGTCCGCGGCCCCGATATTGCCGATCGAACTATGCATCCAGAATCCGATGTACACATCCTTCAACGGCTGCTTCTTGTTGATGATGTAGTACTTGTGCAGCAGGAACTCGGCAAGCTGGCCGGAACTCCAGGAATATGTCGACTGGATGATGTCCAGATGGAGCGGCGTGTGATTGTCGATGTTCAACACGTTGTCGTCGCTGTACCGGGATACGAAATCCTGATCCGAGATGCATTCGTAATTCTGCCAGTACGGGATTTGCAGCGTATCGCCTTTCGATCCGGTCCAGATCGAATCCCAGTTGTTCTTCGTGGCATAGAATTCGTGCGGGGTGAAGTGGGCTTCGGACATCGACACGAGGGTGTCCCCGGTGGGGGTGATCCCGCCGATCCAGATGCCGCCCTGGAACAGATGTTCTTCATCGGACCCCGGAGGGAACTCGGCATTGATCAGCCCCGGGAAGCGGGTCCGCCCTTTGTCGAAGGTGCCCATGTTGGTGATGACCTGACGGATCTTGCCGACCGTGGTCACCCGGTAGTCCAGCTTCGCATCGATGAATTGTGCATGCGCCGCGGCACCGAGGCCAACGGCCAGAGTGCACACCATGGCAAGGCGAGATCTCAACACACGCATAGGGTCCTTCTCACGGCTGTGAACGCTGTTAGAAATCAATGCGGATGCCCAGTTTTGTCGTGCGACCCGTCGAAAACACGCGCGGATCCCGTATGCTCAACATCGTGTAGTAATCGAACAGGTTGTTCTGAGGATACTGGATATCCCCGTACCGGTACGGCTCGCCGGTCCATTGATTGAATCCGAGACCTGCCTGTACGGTCTGCACGTTCCGCTGATCGAACAGATTGAAGACATCGAAGGTGACGGCGAACCGGAGGCCGCCAACGGTGAAGCCCTTCTCGAACTTGAGGTCCGTCGTGGATGTATACGGCCCGTAGACGGTGTTCTCCTGCTTCTGTGCCTCGACCGGATTGAGCGTCGCCTGCCCCGGGGTGTACGGCGTGCCCGTCGAGAACCGGTAGAGCAACGTCAGGTTCCAATCATCCGCCAGCTCGAGCCCGAACAGGTTCGGATACTGCCCCTTGCCCGCGGACAGGGTCGCCTGGACGATCACCTGATGCCGCACGTCCCATTCCAGCGCGCGCTCACGGATCGGGTACGGGAAATTGTTCGTCGAGCGGACATAGTCATCGAACGCCGACGAGGAATACCCGTTCGCCCACTGGATGGTGTAGGTGGCGCGCCCGCCGATGAAATCAGACGGGTTCTTCACCAATTCGAACTCCAGGCCACGCGTACGGCCGTAGCCCTTGTTGTCATACAGATCGATCGGCGTCCCCTGCGTGCCATACACCCGCGTCGTGCCGATCTGCTTCGAGATGTCCTTGCCGTAATTCTTGATGTCGACCGCCCAGTAGTCGGTGAGCTGGTGCGTGAACCCGAATTCGTACAGGATGGTCTGTTCGTAGTCCAGCGCCGGGTTGCCCGTGAAACTGCTCCCGTAGGGATCACGGTAGAAGTATTGCAGTTCCGGCAACTGATTGAAGTGGCCGTACGAGAAGAAGACCACGGTGTTCTCGGAGATGGGGAAGGAAACGCCGAACCGCGGGCTGATCTTGAAGATGCCCTGCTTCCAATCCGCCTTCACCCCGGTGGCGCGCTCCCAGGACGACACCCAGCCCTGCTCCATCACGCTGCTGCCCAGGTTGAAGTAGTCGATCCGGACGCCGGCATTGATGACCAGATACTCCAGCTCGAACTTGTCCTGGATGTACGCCGATGCGATGATGGGTTTGACATCGAAGACCCAGCGGTTCTGGCCGAACAGATTGAACGGCCCCGGGGGAGCGATGGAATCGATGCCCTGCCCGAACTTCGACAGTTTGCTGCCGCCGTCCTGGATATCGATGTAACTGATGGTGTTCGCCTGCGCCTCGATCCCCGCCTTGATGAGATGGGAAGGATGCACCTGCGACGTGATGTCGCCCTTGAACGTGAATGTCCTCGTATGGTCGTCGCGCCAGATCGATTGCACCCCATCGGCATAATAGAAGCCGGTGCTCGGGTTGATGGTGGGCGACGTATACTTCGCGATATACCTCCCCGTGCTGTCCTGCGTCCAGAAGTCCGCAGGCGTCAACCCGCCCAGGGATCCCTTGAACACCACATCCAGATATCCTGCCATCAACGTGTAGTACGTGGACTTGGAAAGCACATGACTGAACGCCGCGGTCATCGTATAATTGTTGCGCTTGTAATCCGCGGTGTTGTCCGGCGAGTAGATCCACGGGTAATCGTACGAGCTCCACTGTTTGCGCGATCCGTGGTAACTCAGCGCCAGCTTGTGCTCGCCGCTGATATCCCAATTCACCTTGGCATTCAGGTTGGTGGAGTTGTCCTGCCGTTCCCGGACATCGAACAGGAACACTTCGAAATCGCGGCGCGTGCGCTTGTTGTCATACGGTGTGTTGCTCAACGTCGAGTTCGCCGACAGGAAGAAGGTCAACCCCTTCCCCGGGTCGAGGCCGAACGCCGGAAGGAGATACTGCGTGATCGGTTCCGGGCCGCCCAGGTACAGCGAGGCGTAGTCGGTGACGTAGGATTCGCCCAGGAATGCGGCCTGGTCCGTCTTGAATTCGAGTCCGCCGTGATACGATTCGCCACCGCTCTTCGTGATGATGTTGACCACGCCCGATTGCGCCTGGCCGTACTCCGCATTGAATGCGCCGGTGAGCAGTTCGACGCTTTCCACGTCAACGAGGTTCAGGTCCATGACGCTGCGGCCGCCGTAGATGGGATGGGTGACGGGCATACCATCGACCATATACAGGATCTCGCCCCCGCGGCCGCCGCGGATGTGCACGTCCTGCAGACTTTCGTCACGCACCTGCAGCTGGGTGCCATCCGCCAGCCGGAGCGTCGGTGGCGCCGCGGTGAGCACCGCGCCCGCCTGCAGCTTGAAGATGTCGGTCGTGGCATCCATCCCCGGGGTCTCGCGGATCTGGTCCTGTGTGACGGTACGCCGTGTCGACGTCACGTCCTTCTGGACCATCTTCTGCTCTGCCATGACGGTCACACCTTCCACCTCGATGGCCGCCTGCTCGAGCCGGACCTGCACTTCGGCGGTGAGGTCCACCTGGACCTTCACGCCTTTCAGCGTGATGCTCTGGTACCCGACGCTGGAGATCGCCAGATCGTGCACACCGGGCGGGACACGCAGGATGAAGAAATGCCCCTCGATATCCGTCGATGCACCCAGCGCGGTCCCCTTGACCGCGACGTTCGCACCCACGAGTGCTTCACCGGTGGCTTTGTCCTTGACGGTCCCGGCGATCTTCCCCGTGTTCTGTGCGGCCACACCGGCAACGCACAGGACGACGAGGATGGCCAGCGTCCATACACGCAGAACGTACGGCGTGTGTCTCGTACGCCTCATCATGACGATCTCCTTACTGGACATGCAGACTCCGCAGGATCTCTTGCGACATCACCAGTGCATCCTGTTTCTTGATGAAGTACATCGGGAAGCCGAGGACCACGGCATCGTACACGGTGCCGTAGTACCGCAGCGCGACCGCACGCCCGCGATAGCTGACATTCGGGCTCATCGGATCATTCTCATAGGAGTACAAGACATCGGTGAAGCCCGCCATGGTGGTGATCAGGTTCACCTGCGAGAGCCTCCCGTCATACGGGAAGTTCGCGAGCCGGGTGGAATCCACTTTGATGCTCGAGAAGACCCCGGTCTTCCCCTTCGCCCCGGTCATGTCCCCCATGATGTCCGTTTCGGTGACCATACGGATATGGAGGTAATCATAGACAAAGCTCCCCGGCGCGAAGGTGAACGGGAAGTTGCTGTAGTACGCGAACGACTTCAGGATCCTCCACCCGCTCATGAAGAACTTACCGCCGACCTTGAGGTAATCCGTGAAGATCTCGATGTTCGCCGGGTCGGAGATCTTGTGCGGCCTGCTGGTGGGCACGTCATCCGCGTGCCACACGATCAATTGGTACTCCGCCAGCACTTCACGCGGCGGCATCCCCTGCGTCTTGAAATCCCACTGCGTCGCACCGGGGAACAGATCCGAATAGAAGCGGTCCACCGTGCTGTCCGCGATCTTCCACGTGAGGAAGGGGTTGTTGAACTCATCCGTCTCATCGATGATGATGACGCTCCGGGTGAACGATGGGATGATCAGGTTCACGCTCACGGAATCCCCGATCGGGTCGATCAGGTTGGTGTTGTTGCGCGACGTGACCTTGATCTCATGCCGGCCGGTCAGGGCACCGCTGAACTTGTCGGGGGTGATGAACACCGAGGTGTCCACCTGCCACGTCCACGGACCGTCGTCCACCGCCCACGCATACTCCACGATCTTGCCGCGCCCCGTGGGATCGGTCGCCTTGAAGATGAGCTGGACGCCCGGCCACCAATCCGTGACCACGTCGTCCACCAGCAGGCTTCCGTTGTTCTTGGGCGCCAGGATCCTGGTCACAGGAGACACGGTGCGGAGGGTATAGAGGACGCGCTCGGCGGGGATCGGGTCAACATTGGACTCATTGTCCTTGGCACGCACCAGGAACCGCTGCATATTGAGCGCTTCGGTGGAATTGAACGCGATGGTCGCGCCGGTTCCGGTCGTGTCATGCCATCCGGTCGAGTCGAACAATACCCACGTGTCGCTCGTCCCCGGGGCAAGATGATACGTGAAATACCGGTACTGGTACTGCGTGATGAAGCCGTCGTTGTCCCCGCCGGTCCAGCTCATGTTCACCAGCGCAAAGACGGTGTCGCGTTCTTTCGGGACATTGGCCAGCCGGGTATCGGGCGGGCCATTGGGGTTCTCCGGAGCGACGGGACGCTCGCAGGAGATCCAGAGGGGGACACAGACCGCTGCCAGGAGCAGGGCGAGAACCGCATGAGACCGTTGTTTCATAGAGTACCTGCCCTCATCTCTCGACGTCCGGATCGCACCGGGGTGGGGTATCTGCATCAGAGCACCCGGACTTGTTTGACCACCAATTTGCGTTCAAAGTAGAACTGGTCCTGGTAACGCCGCAGCGATTTGTACGGCTGGAGTTCCAGTTCGATCTCGGTGACGCCCCGTTCGCTGATGGTGACGTTGACCGGGAATTCCATGGTCGGCGTCACACCGGGGGGAAGGGTCACCGGGTTGAGGTAATGCTTGGGGATGAAGAATTCCATCTCCGAGGCTGTCACGCTGATGGACATCTTCTGATACGACCCGGGCGGCACGTAGTATTCAAAGATCACAAAGCGGCGGAACCGGCTGTTGCCCACCGTGATGGAATCGGAATCCTGGAACGTGATCGGCACGCCACTCAACCACTCACGGGCGAGTGCGTTCACCGTATCGTCCGCCTTGCGCTCGCTGCTCAGGTTGTTGTACACGTAGGAGTAGTTGTCTCCCCTGTACAGACGGCACTGGGAAACTATGATGTTAAAATTGTCCCACCGGGAGAACCGCGAGGTATCATTCTGGATGATGATCGCCGTATCGTCATCCGAGCTTTTGAACACGACGCGGAGGATACCGGGTTCGGGGCTTGGCTCGACGGCGGTCTTGCATCCGATGTCGCTGAGGAGGAGGCCCGCCACCGCACACAGAAGGATCCATCGCTTACGCATACGCAACCTCGTGGTGTCAGAAGGATCGAAGCACGTCCAGGAGAAGAGGCAACAGGCGGGGACGGCCTCCCGGCCGCCCCGCCTGCCACCCGTTGTCACTTACCGCGTACGACGTGTCACAACGTACTCCTGTTACTGAACATCAACGACATCCGCACGGATGTGCGGATCACCGCATGAGCATCATCTTCGTGGTCTTCTCGAACTGTCCGGCGGTCATGCGGACGAAGTACACGCCGCTGGCCACCTGGGCACCGGAACCGTTGGTCCCATCCCACTGCACGAAGTGCTGGCCCGCGTGCAACACATCGTTCACCAGGGTCTTCACCTGGCGTCCGAGGATGTCATACACAAGGAGCTTCGTCTGGACCTGCACCGGGACCGTGAAGTTGATCCGTGTGGTCGGGTTGAACGGGTTCGGATAGTTCTGCGCCAGAGCGAATACCAGCGGTGTTTCCTGTTCGCCGTCCACACCGGTCGTGATGCCTGCGGCCGGATAGTTGTACACCTTCACATTGTCGATCCTGCCGCGGCACGGCCCGACGTAGTAATTGTCGGCGCCATCGAACCACGACCGGCCGATACGCATCGGTGCACCTGCCATGATCGGCGGCTTGGGTGCGGCAACCGCCTTCTTGAACAAGAGAGCGTCGTTCTCATCCTTGATCGCCATGGCGAATTCCTGCGAGGACGCATTGCGCTCGAGGATGATATGGCGCCACTTGCCGATGTGCGTGGAACCGGCGAGCGTGTCCTGCACGACATAGGCGACCGACAGGTCGTTCGCCCAGTACCGTGCCGTGAACACCGGTACGCCCGGACCACCGTTGCGGAGACTCAGCTCGAAGTTCGCGTTGTTCCAGTCATTCTCCTTCGAGGGGTTGATGATGATGCGCACCGCATGACGGTCGGTCGAGTCTGCTTTGAGCCAGCAGTCCATCGTGAACTCTTCCGCTGCCAGGAACGGCGACACCGCTTCCACCCAGTTCGAATCGATCGACACGCCGGCATGGGTCTTCAGCTGCCACGAGTAAACACCGCCGCCGGTGGGAACATCCGTCGAATAGTCCTTCTGCACACGCGTCACGATCTGGGCGCCGTTCGGTGAATGGTCCACCGGGTTACCGGACGGGCCTTCCTCGAACGTGAGGTCCAGCGTCATGGCATGGGGCTGATACACATAGAACGAGAGCAGGGTCGGATTCGTCGCGGCCTCTGCATCGCTCGGATACATGGCACCCTGGCCATTGTTATCCGTGGCGACGTAGTAGTACTGGACCTTCTTGCCGAACGTCGTCGACGGGATGGTTCCCGTGAACTTGTCCTGGGCGCCGCCCGACAGCGCGACCGTGCTGAACGAACCTGTCGTATCGGTCCGGTACTTCAGGGACACGCTGCTGATGCTGCCGCCGGCATTCAACGGGAACACGGTGATGCTCACCGGGTAGTTCGCTGCTGTCGTCGGCTGGTTCGGCAGGATCGTGACCTCCGCGATCACCGGCGGACCGGCGAACTTGCGGACCACGTTGCTGACGCGGAGCTCATCCACGAAGCCGTCAAGCCAGGAATCATTGCTCGCGTTCGTGATGCCCTTCGCACCCGCCCAGCCGATATGCATCGCCTGCCTCGTCGTCTTCGGCCTGTCACCCTTCGTGAATCCCTTCGTCAGGAATCCCTTCAGGTTCTTGTCCTTGTCATGGACCATGACCGCGATGAACGCGCGGGCAGTGTCATTGATGAAGGTCAGATGGACCCACTCACCCGGCACGAACATGTTGTTCGGGGAGGTCACGGTGACGTACGAACCGGATTCGGCAACGTACCCGCCATGGAACAGGCGGTTGTCGCCCCACATCTCCAGCCACCAGTTGGCACCATCATAGAAGGTGACGTCGGCCGGCTTCATGCAGACGCGCGGCACCCAGCGGTAATCCTGGGCATTGTCGCCGAACGTAAAGATGTTCGCCCACGCTTCGATCGTGAAGCTGCCGGTCAGGTCCAATGCGGCCGTGTCGGCAACCGTCAGGTACGTGGAATCCGTGATGGCACCGTTGTCCAGACGGACGCACTGGCCCAAACTCGGGACCGCGGTGTTATTCAGGAAGTAGATCTTGGAGGGATTGGTGGTGTTGCGCACTGCTGCGGTATCGGTCTTCCCGATCGCCGCCGCACTGTTGGTCATATTGCCGTCAAAATGCAACAGGACCACGGTGTTCGCATCCGGCGTGTACGGACCGCCGACCTGATCGATACCGACGCCGGCAGTAGCTCCCGTCGCCGCATAATTGTACAGCTTCACATTGTCGATCCTGCCGCGGTACGGCCCGACGTAGTAATTGTCGGCGCCATCGAACCAGGAACGGCCGATACGCATCGGTGCACCCGCCATGATCGGCGGCTTCGGTGCATCAACGATCTTATGGAAGATCACCGCATCGTTCTCGTCCTTGATGACCATCGCGAACTTGGCGGGATTGGCTTTCCGTTCAAGGATGATATGGCGCCACTTGCCGATGTGTGTGGAACCGGCGACCGTGTCCTGCACGACATACGCTGCCGACAGGTCGTTCGCCCAGTAGCGTGCCGTAAACACCGGGACGCCCGGGCCGCCGTTACGGAGGCTCAGTTCAAAGTTCGCATTGTTCCAATCCTTCTCTGCCGAAGGATTGATGATGATACGCACCGCATGACGGTCGGTGGAGTCCGCTTTGAGCCAGCAGTCCATCGTGAACTCTTCCGCTGCCAGGAACGGCGACACCGCTTCCACCCAGTTCGAATCGATCGCCACACCGGGATGGGTCTTCAGCTGCCATGAGTAATTGCCGCCGCCCATGGGGACATCCGTCGAATAGTCCTTCTGCACACGCGTCACGATCGTGGCTGCATTCGGGGAATGGTCCACCGGGTTCCCGGAGGGGCCTTCTTCGAATGTCAGATCCAGGGTCATGGCGTTCGGCTGGTAGACGTAGAACGACAGGCGTGTCGGACTGGTTGCCGCTTCCGCATCGCTCGGATACATCGCCGTCATGGCGTTGTTGTCCGTGGCAACATAGTAGTACTGCACCTGCTTGCCGAACGTGGTCGCGGGGATCACGCCGGTGAATCTGTTGTTCGCACCACCGGTCAACGGCACCGAACTGAAGGCGCTCGTGGTGTCCGTGCGGTACTTCAGGACGACACTCGTGATGCTGCCGCCGGCATTCAACGGGAACACGGTGATGCCCGCTGCATAGGATGTCGCCGTCGTCGGCTGATTCGGGAGGATCGTGACGTCCGAGATCACGGGCGGTCCGGCGAAATTGCGGGCCACCTTGCTGATACGGAGTTCATCGATGAACCCATCAAGCCACGAGTCGTTGCTTGCATTCGTGATGCCCTTGGCACCGGCCCAACCGATATGGACCGCCTGCTTCGTGGTCTTGGGCGCGTCGCCGATCGTGAAGCCCTTTGTCAGGAATCCCTTCAGGACCTTGTCCTTGTCGTGGACCATGACCGCGATGAAACCGCGGGCGGCATCACGGATGAAGGTCAGATGGACCCACTCGCCGGGCACGAACATGTTGTTCGGGGAGGTCACGGAAACGTAATTGCCTGATTCCGCTACATAGCCGCCGTGGAACAGACGGTTGTCGCCCCACATCTCAAGCCACCAATTCGCGCCATCATAGAACGTGACATCGGCGGGCTTCATGCAGACACGCGGGACCCAGCGATAGTCCTGGGCGTTGTCGCCGAACGAAAAGATGTTCGCCCATGCTTCGATGGTGAAACTCCCTGTCAGGTCGACCGCGGAGGTATCAGCGATCGTCAGATAGGTCGAGTCGGTGATCGCACCGTTGTCCAGGCGGACGCACTGTCCGAGAGCCGGGATCGCGGTGTTGTTCAGGAAATAGATCTTGGAGGGGTTGGTGGTATTCCGTACAGCAACAGTATCGGTCTTCCCGATCGCTGCTGCGGCGTTCGTCATACTACCATCGAAATGCAGCAGCACGACCGTGTTGCTGTCGACGGTATAGGGCCCGCCCACCGTTTCGAGCCCCTGCGCAAACAGCCCAACCGCACACACCATCGTCATCGCGACGACGGCAAAGAAGTAGAACCGGGGTTTCATGGGGTACTCTCCTTGTGTTGATGGCGTGGCAAACAGCGGAGTCTGCCGGCAGCCGGGATCATCTCCGCCGGTAGCCTGCAGAGAATAGCGTAGCAGGACGTCGAGTCACCTCCCTTCTGCAATCGTTGTCGTTGAGTGATCGTACGTAGCGTTCAAACCCTACACACACAGGGTAAGCGGAGTATGAGTGACTGAACTACGTGGAATTACTTCAATGCTAACGATTGTATTCGAGAATGTCAACAAAAAAGTGCTGACCGACCTCTCTCAGGTGGCATCCGCGTAGGATGCCACCTGATGGCCAAAAAAACGGTGTTACTTTACAGAAAAACGGTAGACGATCGTGGCGGTGTACTTCTGGCCCGGATCGAGGCGGACCGGCGGGAAGGAAGGCTTGTTCGGAGAATCCGGGAAATGCTGCGGCTCCAGACAGAAGCCGTGACGGAATTCATACTTCACTCCGCCCTTACCGACGATCGTGCCATCAAGGAAGTTCCCCGAATAGAACTGCACGCCCGGCTGGTCCGACAGCACCTCAAGCACACGGCCGGTGGTCGGCTCCACAACGCGGGCATTCACGGCAAGCGACTTCCCACCCGATTTCAACACCCAGTTGTGATCGTAACCACCCGGACCGAGATGCAACTGCGGATCATCCGCACCGATGCGTGCGCCGATCGCCGTCGGTGTCCGGAAGTCCATCGGCGTCCCGGTCACATCCTTCAACTCACCTGTGGTGATCAACCCGTTGTCCACCGGCGTGTACGTGTCGGCATCGATCATCATCAGATGGTCCAGGATGCTCTTCCCCGACGTCGCGCCGGCCAGGTTGAAGTACGAATGCGCCGTCAGGTTCACGATCGTCGGCTTGTCCGTCGTCGCCGCAAAGTCCATGACCAGCTCGTTGTTCGCTTTCAGCGTGTAGGTCACCGTCGACGTGAGCGTGCCCGGGAACCCCTCCTCGCCATCCTTGCTCACGTAGGTCAACACCAGCCCGGGGCCGTCGGCCGTCGTGACCTGCTTCGCATCCCACACCACTTTATCGAACCCGACCTTTCCACCATGCAGGTGGTTCGCGCCGTCGTTGACGGTCAATTGATAGGCCTTCCCATCCAGCGTGAACTGTCCCTTGCCGATCCTGTTGCCATAGCGCCCGATGAGTGCGCCAAAGTACGGCGTCACCCGGATGTACCCGGCAAGCGAGTCGTAGCCCAGCACGACGTCATCATACGTCCCGTTCTTGTCGGGCGCAGTAAGGCTCACGATGATACCGCCATAGTTGGTGATCTTCGCCTCCATGCCGGCGGCATTGCGAAGAGTGTACAGCATGACGCTTGTGCCGTCGGGCGTCGTGCCAAAGACCACAGGGTCATTGCTCATTGTCTTCTCCGTAGAACGTGAACATCCCATCATCAATCCAGCCGTTGCCAGCGCCACCACGATACCAGCACGGAAGATACGCATGGGTCACCTCAAGTGATGTGATCGTTGATCTAGTGTGTGTTGCTTTAAAGTCTGAACCACACGGCGCCGGCCTGTCGGGCCGTCAGCACCGCAACGCTTCCCGCCCCGAACACCGCTTCCATCGCCGCACGGTACCCCGGCACGAGATCTCCGGGAAGGATCGCAAGCATGGTCCCGGCGAACCCGCCCCCATGCACCCGCCACCCGCCACGCTGCGCCACTCCAGGATACTGTTCGGTGAGCGCAAGTGCAAGCATGATCCCCTGTTCCGTCGGAGCGGAAGAGGGATAACAGTTCTGCAACCAGAGCGCGGAGGACCGGCCGGAGGCGATGACACCGGCAAGGAATCCCGCGATGTCGCCGCCTTCGAGCGCACGCACCTGCTCTTCCACCCGCGCGGTCTCACGCAGGAAATGGATCGCGCGCAGCACCGCACGGTCGCCCGCAACCGCCCGGAGCCCGGGGAGTGCCGCTACCAGCGCCTG
>JADJHP010000005.1 GCA_016707525.1 Ignavibacteriota bacterium | reverse complement strand
TCCTTGACCGCCCCGGCACGGGAATTCCAGGCTCTCCTTCATTCCCAGATACCTGAACTGCTTCACGAGAAGGATCGAGCCAACTGGTTACGACTGGCACGATGCAGGCGGAGCCGAGCGAGTGGACGTAGTGATACCTCCCGCGGACCATTCGGCACCTCCACTTCATCGTAGCCATAGGGACCAACACCACGGGTTCTGAACCTGACCGTGCGCGACAGTGTCTTCCAGGGCTTGAGGGACATACGAGGGATCAGCCGCGACGGTTCTCGGCGATCTCCTTCCTCGGAGAAGAAGAACGCAACCTCGATCATCCTGTTCTCCGCGAGAGTCGGATCCCTGCACGCAGTTCTCGCCCTCGTTATCCCTGAAGTCCTTGCGGGATCGTACCGGGAGCAAAGCATCCTTCGGATCGGTCGAAACTTGATCTGCGTGCGGTAGTCCGCCACCGCATGCTCTTTCTCGAGCGCGATCGGCACGACCGCCGTCGCGACATGAACTCGACGAGGCTGTCGTAGAACGGACGGCCTTTGTGCACGCAGCATAGAAGGCGCTTACGGGCCGTGGGGCTCAGGCGGACCATCTTCATGCCGAGCACGGTGAAGCCTACCTTCTGAATGCGGGCGATGACCTCACCCTGGAGATTCTTCCGCACGCAGTCGGGTTTGAGATCGCAAGTGTCCGTTCGATTGCCCGTATCTTCTTCTGCTGATGATGGTGAATGTGTGAACTACTTCTTCTTCCGCACGGTCTTCTTTGCGGCCTTCGCGACGACCTTCTTCACGGAGCTCTTCGCCTTCTTCGCCTTGCGCCCGGGGCACTCTTCGGTGCCGCCTTCTTCACGCCTCTCTTTCCCCAGGGCGCTTCGCCATGGTCTCCCCAGCAGTGCCGAACTCTCGACCACGGCGAGTCCCGGCCTTGCGCATCGCATCCATCTTCTCCTGCGCCGTCCCCTTGCCGCCGGGAAATGATCGCGCCCGCGTGGCCCAGCGCGGCGTCCTGGAGGCGCCGTGCGCCCGGCGATGAAGCCGACCACAGGCTTCTTTCATGAATTTCTTCACGTACGCGCCGCCTCTTCCTCCGCGGGACCGCCGATCTCCCTGATCATGATCAGCACCGATCGTCTCCGGGTCATCATTGAAGAGCTTCAGGGCGTCGATGAAGCGGGTGCCGATCACCGGATCGCCACCGATGCCGATGCATGGGACTCCAGCCAATGCCGCGTTCGGTGAGCTGTCCCACCGCCTCATAGGTCAGTGTTCCACTACGAGAACACACCCACGTTCCCCTTCTTGTGGATGAAGCCGGCATGATACCCACCTTGCATTGACCGGGGGAGATGATGCCCGGGCAGTTCGGCCCGATCAGCACCGCACCGGTCCGCATCACATGATCGTACGCCATCAGCATATCCCGTGTGGGGACGCCTTCCGTGATGCACACGATCACGCCAATGCCCGCATCAGCCGCTTCGATGATCGCATCCGCGGCGAACGCCGCCGGGACAAAGATCACCGAGGTATTGGCCTTCGTCGCCGCCACGCATCGGCGACCGTATGGAACACCGGAACCTCGCGTGCGAACGGGGTCCTTCCCGTCCCCCGGTACGCGAACCGCCGCTTGCCGGGGTCACCCAGCAACGACGTTCGTACCGTACTCCAGCATCTGCTTTGTATGAAAGGTCCCCTCACCGCCGGTGATGCCTGCACCACCAGCCGCGTCGACTTGTTGACCAGAATACTCATGGGTGTTGGGTCTGAAGATGTGGATAGAACAGGGTGACTGCTGTCTTACGCCGCGGCCTGTTCGAGCGCATACGCGGCGCTCAGCACGGTCGCTTCGTCGAACTGTTTACGCGATGAACTGCATGCCCACCGGCAACCCGTCCGCATTCCCACAGGGGACGCTGATCGCGGGGACGCCAGCCAGATTCGCTGACACGGTATAGATATCCGGCAGATACATGGTGAGTGGATCGGCCGCCTTCTCGCCGATCTTGAACGCCGTCGTCGGGCCGTGGGCATCACAATGAGTCCACGGACGCGAACGCGTCGAAGAAGTCCTTCTGGATGAGCCGACGCACATTCTGCGCTTTGCGGTAGTACGCATCATGTACCGTGCCGAGGCACACATAGGTACCGAGCATGATGCGCCGCTTCACTTCAGCGCCGAACCCTTCGCTCCGGGATGTACACGTCATGCAGGTCACGGGCCTCTGCACTGCGGTGCCCGAACCTGACGCCGTCGTTACCGTGCGAGGTTCGACGATGCTTCCGCGCGGTCATCAGGATATAGTACGTCGAGATGTGGTACGGCACGTGCCGGAGCGACATGGCATGACGACCGCCCCGCGGTCGCGCAGACGGCCGATGGCGGCCCCACGGCCGCGCGGACATTCGCATCAACCCTTCACCGAAGGCTTCTGTCGGCAGGCCGATCTTCAATCCTTTGCAGGATCCGGTAAGGCCGCGGTGTACTCGGGGACAGGAACCGCGGCGGACGTCGAGTCGCGTTCGTCGTGGTCGGCGATCACCTGAGCACGCGCGCGGCATCGGCCACGTCCGCGGAGAACGGCCCGATCTGATCGAAGGAGGACGACAGTGCCACGAGGCCATAGCGCGAGACGCGCCCCATAGGTGGGCTTGAGTCCGACGATCCCGCAGAACGACGCTGGTTGACGGATCGAACCGCCGGTATCGGTGCCGAGGGGCGGTGTGTGCCATGCCCGCGGCGACGGCGACACAGGATCCGCCGCTGGAACCGCCGGGGACGCGCGTCTCATCCACCGGATTGAGCACCGGTCCGAACGCGGAGTTCTCAGTCGACGAACCCATCGCGAACTCATCGAGGTTCGTCTTGCCGATCAGGATCGCATCCTCCGCGAGGAGGCGTTCGATCACGGTCGCATCATACGGCGCGACGTAGTCCTGCAGGATGCAGGAGGCGCACGCCTTCTCGTTCCGGATGCTCAGGACGTCCTTCACGGCGATGACCATGCCGGCAAGACGGCCTGCGCGGCCATCCGGCACGTTTGCGGTCGATCTCCCGCGCGGGTCGAGAGCCTTCTCGTTGAACACGCTGAGGGAAGCATTGAGGCGCGTTCCGCCTGCGATGGTGCGGAAGGAACCCTTCCGTCACCTGTTCGCAGGTCGTCTCGCCGCGCTCGAGCGCGCGGAGGGTGCTGTCGTATGTAACCCAGGGATGCACGTGGTCGAAACGTCCGGGATGGAAATGGGAGCGCCGGTGGCCGGGCGCGGGATGGGGCCGGAACTCAGTCGATCTTGGTCGATTTGTCCAGATCGTCCTGAGGCCCGCGCATGGCATTCTTGAACTCGCGCATCGCCCTGCCGATGTTATTCGCGGCCATCCGGCAGCTTCTTGGGGCCGAAGAACAGGAACATCACGAGCACGATGACAAGGAGTTCGGAGCCGCCGATGTTGTCGAACAGCACGGTCGATTATCCTTTGGATTCCGATGAACGGGCGTCGATCTTCTTGCCATCGGTATCGACATCCTCCTGCACTTCGCGAGCGGCCTTGCGGAACTCGCGGATACCCTTGCCCAGGCCCTGTGCGAGTTCGGGGATCTTCTTGGCGCCGAAGAAAATGACGAACACCAGCGCGATAAGAATGATCTCGGTTGTGCCCAGATTGCCCATAGTCTTAGCTCCTGCCTTTCTCTCCAGTTACAACTGCCTCTTCCTCCGCCTGCACCGGGGTGCGACGCGTGAAAGGACATGTTCATGATCGATGCAAACACCTTCTGGCCGTCCGTGAACCCGAGCAGCGGATCTGCTGCCCGTTCGGGATGCGGCATCATCGAGAACATTCCCCCGTTCGTTGACGATCCCGGCGATGTTGCCCAGGGACCCGTTCGGGTTGCTGTCGGCCGTGATCTCCTCCCGGTGAACAGTACCGGAACGCCACCTGGCCATTCTCTTCGAGCCGGCCGATCGTGTCTTCATCGGCGAAGTAATTTCCCTTCACCGTGGGCGATGGGGATAGTGAGCGTCGCCCGCCGCGCAGGCGGACGTGAAGGGCGTGAACGGATTCTCGACACGGATCTGGACATTCCTGCACGCGAACCGAGCGATGCATTGCGCAACAGGACGCCCGGCAACAGCCCCGCTTCCACCAGGATCTGGAACCCGTTGCAGATCCCGAGCACCAGTCCGCCGCCCTCGGCGAACCGCGTCACCTCCCGCATCACGGGGGAGAACCGCGCGATCGCCCGCGCACCGGAGATAGTCACCGTACGAAAACCCGCCCGGCAGGATCACCACATCCACATCCTTCAGGTCGGGGTCCTTGTGCCAGAGGAAGACCGCCTCCTGTCCCAGCACCTTGCGACAGACATGATACGCATCGTGGTCGCAGTTGGAACCGGGAACACGACGATACCGAACCGGACCGGGGACTGCATCACCCTGCCTTCTCGAGTGTGAACCGGTAGTCTTCCATCACCGGATTCGCGAGTAATTTCCTGCACATCTCCTCTGTCGCACGACGGCTTCTTCTTCCGACACCCCGTCGAAGAGGACCTCCACATGTTTGCCCATGCGCACCGACCGGACGCCATTGACCCCGAGGGTCCCGACCGCATGCGCCACGGCTTTCCCTGGGGATCGAGGATCGAGGGCGGAGTGTTATCTGTATGACCGCACGAAACACTGGGGCATCCTCCCGTCAGGATTCGATCCGTGAATGGCTCCCACATGCTCTTCTTCTTCGAACTGCGAACGTCCGTTCGCGATGCGCCGGATGAACGTCACGACCCAGCGGATCATGCCGAGAACGATGAAAGCGATCAGCAGTGGGAAGATGGCGTTGCCGCTCGTGACAACGACCACGATCACGGCCAGCACGCCGAAGACGAATTTCCATGGCTCTTTCTTGATGGCTTTCTTCGAGATCTTCGGGAGCGTATCGTAGCGGACCTTGCTGACCATCAGCAGGGCGAGGACGACGGAAAGCCAGGGAAGCACCGCAAGCCCGGTGTTGGAGAAACCGACGACGCCATTCTGGACATTGAGGACGAACGATGCCACCGTGATCCCGCTGGCCGGGACCGGCAGGCCGACAAAATGATCCTTGTCGAACCCGACGAGCTGGACGTTGAAGCGGGCGAGGCGCAGGCCCGCAAAGATCATGAGGAGCGAACTGAGGAAGATACCGACGTTCCCGAGCTGCACCAGGGCGAACTGATAGGCGAGAAATGCCGGTGCGGCGCCGAACGACACGACATCGGAGAGCGAGTCGATCTCTACGCCGAATTGCGAGGAGCTCTTGGTGATGCGCGCCATGATGCCGTCAAGGGAATCGAAGCCCGCCGCAAGAACGATGAACCATGACGCCGGCATGAACTCGCCCGGCTCGCATGGATGATGGACATGAACCCGCAGAACATGTTCAGCACAGTGAACAGGCTGGGGACGACTGCTCGAGTGATTTTCATTCTCTCATCCGTTCGGTGTCAGACGGGCCAGTACGGTTTCCCTGCCACGGTCTTGTCGCCGATCTTCACATTGATGGCGGCACCGGGCTGCAGGAGGACGTCCACGCGGGACCCGAATTTGATCATGCCGAATCGCTGTCCGGCAACGGCGCTGTCCCCGACCTGAACGGGCGCGACGATCCGACGCGCGATGAATCCGGCGATCTGTTTGAACAGGAGCTTGCCACCGGCATGCTCCACGCCGATCAGGGTACGTTCGTTCCTGGTCGACGATTTTTCATCCATCGCAACGATGTACTCGCCCGGGATGTGGCGGAAGAAGCGGACGGTCCCATTCACCGGCCACCTGTTCACATGCACATTCAGGGGAGACATGAAGATACTGACCTGGACCGCTTCACCTCCGATGAATTCCTCCTCACGGACGGGCTGGATCAGGACCACGTACCCGTAGCGGGTGATCAAGCGGGAATTCCTTCTCCAGTGACGGTACTGAGAACGGGTTTCATCGGATAAATGTACCAAAACGCTGCGAGAAAGTCAAAAAAGCACCTGCCGGGTGGAAAAACAGCCGCATCGGGCAAGAAAAGGGGCGAAACAGCCGGCCCGGACCCACCTGGCCTCTTTCGCCCCAATGCACGCTTTTCCTTCTTCGCTTCAATGCTTATTTGACGTGGAACTCGATCCGTCTGTTCTTTGCGCGCCCATCGGGCGGTCGCATTCGTATCGATCGGGTCTCGCATGCCGAAGCCGCGCGCCGTCAAGCGGCTTGCCGCGATCCCCCTTCGCGATGAACCAGGCACGGACCGCATCGGCACGACGCTGGGAGAGCTTCTCATTCGCGGCCTTGCTCCCGACGTTGTCGGTGTATCCCGCGATCTCCAGCTTGATCTCGGGGTTGGCGGCAAGCGCTGTGAACGCGCGCTCCAGGATATCTTCGGACTCCCGGGTCAGTGTGGCGTTCCCGGTCGTGAAGTTGATCCCATCCATGACCACGGATTTGCCGCGCTCGAGAATGATGGTCTCTTTCACCACATCATCCTTCGGGCTCAGTGGGTCGGTACCACGAATGATCTCTGCACCATCGATCATCCCACCGCCGTCCGTATCGACCTTGAGGGGACTCGTCTTGTACTTGGTCACTTCCTCGCCGTCGATGATGCCGTCCCCGTCCGTATCCGGATTCGCAGGATCCGTGCGATAGGACTTCACTTCGTCCCAGTCCGAGAGCCCGTCGCTGTCGCCGTCCACCTTCAATGGATCGGTCTTCAGCTTCAGGATCTCGTCGCCGTCGGTGAGTCCATCGCCGTCCGTATCGACACGCGTTGGATCGGAGGAGTACTTCAGGATCTCGTCCCCATCCGACAGTCCGTCACCATCCGAATCGAACCGGATCGGGTCGGTCTTGTATTTCACCACCTCATCAGCATCCGACAGCCCATCGCTGTCGCTGTCGGTCCGGAGCGGATTGGTGCGGTAGCGTTTCACCTCTTCTCCATCCGGAAGGCCGTCGCCATCGCTGTCCGGATTCTCCGGATACGTGCCCAGTCGACGTTCCTGCCCGTTGGTGAGCCCCGTCGCCGTCAGCGTCATCTCCATCACCCGACCCTGGATACCACACGATGCCGACACGCCCCGATACGAACCCGTCCGGTGAACTGTTGTCACGAAGGTCCAGAGTGTTGGCCATCGATGTCACACCGGCATCCAGCATGAACGAGATTGCGCGAAACGAACGCCTCAAAACCGAGCCCAACCGGGATGATCAGCGTCGCCCGCATCTTGTCATCCGGAGCCGGGGCGTTGGCCACGGTCTTCCGGTGATAGGCCATCAAGCCGCCGCCGACACGGAGATAGGGAGAGAACGAGGAGCCGGGGGAAAAGTGGAACCATCCGGTGAGCGCGAACGGGAATGCATCAAGCTTGAGATACGAATAATGGTACATCCACGAGAGCCGGATCCTGCCCGCCTTCAGGCCTTCCATACCTCCGGAAAGGCCCAGCGAAAAGGCGGGGGCCAGCTCGTACCTGATGAACAGCGTGCCGCCGGGGCCGATCTTCCGCTGGTTCAGGTCATTGACCCAGAGATTAGCTCCGCCGGAAAGCCCGAAGGACCATCGTCCTTGGGTGGATTGAGCACTCGCCCCCTGCACAATGAGAATGGAGGAGAGGGCAAAATACTGCGCTCAACACCATTGCCCCGTCGTCTAATGGCAAGACAGCAGACTCTGGATCTGCTTATCGAGGTTCGAATCCTTGCGGGGCAGCTGCGGTTCGCCTTCGGCGAACCCAACCAGGAATTAAGAACTAAGAATTCTTAATTCTTCATTTTTATGGCCTTATCGTCTAACGGTCAGGACGCGGCCCTCTCAAGGCCGAAATACGGGTTCGATTCCCGTTAAGGCTACCCAAAAAATCAGGCCCCACAGCTGCTGCGGGGCCTGATCCATTCTCAGAACGTTCATACTACTTCAGCAACATCAGCCTGAGCGATCGGTGTTCCACCCTCCCCGAGGAGTGGTCCCGTATTCCGACCTGCACGATGTAGACACCGCTGGCGACGGGCATCCCCCGGTCGTTCGTTGCATTCCACGCGGTTGTGAATTCCCCCGAAACTGCGTCCGCCGCCACGGCGCGGACCTGCTGACCGAGCATATTAAAGATCGAGATCCGTACATCTGCAACGCGCGGCAAACGCACCGTGATCGTCGTCTGTCCGTTGAATGGATTCGGGAAGGCGCCGCACGTCAGCGCATCCACCACGGTCTGATCGTCCCGGACGCGCGTTACGAACTTGCTCTCGTCCAGAGGATTCCGGAGCGGCCGATGCCGCGCGTCCGGCTCGAGACAGAGGAAGGACGTATAATCGCACAACAGATTATACGACATGGCAGTGGCGACGATGCCCGCGGTGTCCGTACTCGATGTCGCAAACTGCTTCGTAAGGCGGTCCCGGCCGAGCATCGACGCGATAACGTGCTGTGATGCTGAATCGAGGACCCCGAAAGACGTTGCTTCCCTGTGGGACACACCCGGTGTACGTGAGAACCATGCATAGATATCGAACTTCAGCGACGTCGTGGAGTCTGCGAGGCCGATGATGAATCTCGGTTTGGTCGGGTTCCCGGGTTCCGGATCGATCTCGACCTGCTCGCGGACGCTGCCCGGACCACCGGCCGGCGTCACGGTCACGAGGAGCGAGTCCATGCGCGGGATCGAAGAATACGTAAGTGCGGAGGTGATGTACCCCCAGTCACGGATATGGCTCTCCAGATGCTGGCCCCCGGATGCGGATGCGAGGGCATACAATTGGAAGCCACCTCCATAGTACTCCACCCCCTCCGCCGGGATGACTCCGGGCACGTACAACGAACCGTCGAGAAGGTTCACGGTGCTGAAGACCGGTGGGGTCGGGCCGTATGATCCGACGTGCGTCGCCGCCCACGCTCGTGCATCTGCCACAGATGTCACGGAATCCCCGTTGCTCATCACGATCACATCGCTGAGGTTCTCACCACTCACAGCATCATGCACCGCACCGAGCAGAGGCCGTAACTGCTGACGCCCTCCGGGGACCGTCATGGAGCCGAAGCCGAGCAGCGCCGTCGCCAGACTCTTCCGTACCTCGAGAGACTGCGAGAAGGTCCAGAGGCCGGAGACGACGATCTGCCCCTTGTGGACCGGCCGGGTGATGACCGTGGCCGTTCCTGCCGCATTCCCGAGTTCCTTGACAACCCCCTCACCGGTCCAGGAAAGATAGTTCACCGAACCCGTGACGTACGTGGGAAGGAACTGGGCCGAGATCAGCCCTCCCGGGAACGCATGCAGGGTCTCGGATGGATACGAACCGGACAGCAGGGTCGTCTTGAGATCGGTGATGTAGGGCGAAGCGATCGCTTCCTGCCCGGTGCGATTGTAATCGAAGAACGCGAGGAACCTCCCTCCCCGCATGAGCAGACTATCGACCCGCCCGCGCAACATGGTGATATTGAGTTTCTGCAAATAGCTGTCCTCGTTGCCGTGCCGGTAACTCGCAACGATATCCGCATCGGCGAAGTGCGGTGCTGCATCGACAATGTTGTTGTACTTGCTGACCCGGGCGATCGTGTCGAGTCCGGGGAACGACCACAGATCCAGTGCACTCTTGTCACAGAATACGATCCTGGGCCCCGACATGCTGGCATATGCCGCCGCAAAGGGCGATGCAGAGAATGCGGCGAACAGGCTGTCGATCGCGACCGAGTCTCCACGGCACCACGACCCAAAGGCCGTGATGCTGTCGGGCCTCGCGGCGAACAACCGGAACCTGTCCCCGGTCCGTACCGCGCGGTGGACGATGGTCCGCGCACGGGAGATGGTCGTGTTCAACCCCTTCAGGATGGTCCCGCTCAGGTCAAGTCCGATGGCCACCGAACGCTTCCCCGTGTCTGCCGATGCCACTCCCAATGCGACCGGGTCAATGCCGACCTGGAAGTAGGTGCTATCACCCCGACGCTCGATCGGCGGCGCATAGACCGCCCCGGGAAAGCCCACGAAGAACTTCATCGACAAGGAGGTCAGATGCGAGACATCCGCGACCTGGAAAAAAGCATAATTGTAGCCGACGCTGTCGAACGTGGACTTGGGGGTGAGGAATGGCAATTCGGTGATCCGGGGTGTGCCCCAGATATTGGAGATCTTCTTGAAGAGTACGCGGACAGGCTTCGTGGTCGCCGCGCTCCCCTTGAGGAGTGCAAGCGGGAGTTCCGCGCTTGCCGTCCCCCCTACCCAACGGGTTGGCGCGATCACGGAGATCTTGACCTTCCGCCGCTGCCCCGAAACAAGGGGATAGACCCCGAGATCGTACCGGCTTCCGTTCTTCGTCATGAAGGCCGGATCAATCTTCCGCACGACGATGCTGTCGTAGATATGCCTCCCCGTCCAGACATCGTACAACGTCCCCTTCATCACATTGTCGCCGATCCACAACCAGAGATCGTTGACGGCACTCCCGGGAGGAAGCTCGAACTGGTGGGTGATCTCGAGGTTGTTGTTCCCGGGGAACTGGGAGTGGTCACCGTACTCAAGGTAGATCGATTGGTGAACGAACCCACCGCGGGGTTCGATCACGATCGTCGCTTCATCGATGAAGGCGGATTTGGACCCGACCCGTTGCGGGTCCATGACAGAGAGCTGGGCAGAGGCGGAAACGACGAAGAGAAGAAGACCCCCCAGCAGACAACTGGAAACGAATGGCTTCATATCCCCCCCCGACTGTAGGCAGGCACATCGGGAATTGCAGGGAAAGATACGGAACAATTCGAAGAACGTCAACCGGCGCCCGCCAGGGGGTCTCCCAGCCGCGGACGTTCGTCCGCGTCGTGTTTCCCCCTATTCTTTCACACATTCGGCGAACAGATTCACTCCTTCTCCTTCGAACTGGATCCGTGAGCAGTCCTCGGCGAAAGGCGACCCGCGGAAGAGCCTGTGCATATCCACCTCGGTCCGGTGGATGAGATTCCATTCCAGCACGAAGTCCATGAACTCCTTCGCCGGGTTCTTCGGATGGAAATTGCCGAGCAGGACCTTCCCCCCCGGGGCGAGATTCTGATGCGCGAACTGGAGAAGCTTTCCAACCAGCTTGTCGTTCAGATAGTCGATCAACCCGATGCTATAGATAAGATCCTGAGGCTCGAGTCGCACGGACGACCGGCCCAGGAAGAGCGCAATGAGGTTCTCGTTCACGAGGGTGATCTGCGCGGTGAGTCTGTGACGCGTCCGCAGATCATCCACGAACGCCAGGGCCTGCAGATCGATGTCCATCAAGGTCGCCTTGAGCAACGCACGGTCCTCGAGGGCCGCGAACGCATCGAACACTTCGGTCGCCGGGCCCGATGCAAGACAGAGCACCCGCACGGGTTTGCCTCCCCGTTCCTTCACCGCTGCAACGATCTCGTCCGCGATGAGTTTCCGCCTGTTCCGTACGGCCAGCGACGGCGGCATCTCAAGGAACATCCGGTCCATCACGGGCCCGAGCCGGCTGGACCCTCCTGGTTGGTTCTGGTAGATCCGCTGGATGGCGATGTAGTCTCCCGCATACCCGCGCGGCTTGGAATAGAACCGGTCGGCGGTCTCCGTCGTGAGGATGTACGGGAGCATCTCCGCCTGCAGCCGCGCACCAAGCTGCAGGCGCGTGGCCTCGGGAAGTGGAGAGGCCTCACCAAGGATGCTGTGACACAGATGCATCATCTCGGTCGCCCCCCCGAAGAAGTGCTGGTACTTGTCCTCCTCCACAACCCCGATCTTCATCGCTTCCTTGTCCAGCGCAACAATGGATCGCTTGAACCGGTCGATGGCCTCCGATGTGCGACGCACTTCGTGCGCCACCGGGAGTCCGTCATGATGGTCCCGCAAAGCGGCCACACGCTTGACGGTCGCATGGTGCAGTTTCCTGGACATCGTGCGGAGCAACGCCCGGAAGAGATCGGCGGCATACCCGTGATCGAACGCCAACTTATCCTCGAAACGCGCCCGGGTGATCTCCAACACCAGCGAGGGTTCGACGGCTGCATACGTCACCGGTTCCGTGCCCTCGCCGAAATACGACGACTCTCCCAGCAGGCTTCCTGCGCCGGCATGGTCCGTTTCCGACTCGACATGGTCGTGCAGCCGGGCCACGAACAGCCCGTCCAGGACGATGAAGAGCGAGGAGTTCGCTGCCCCGGCGGTGAGCAGGATCTCACCCTCCTGCACGCGCCGTTCGGTACCATTCTGCACAAGCCAATGGAGGACATATTCCGGGAGTACTTCGAGGAGACTGACCATGGATATTCGCTGTTCCCCTTGCTGGAAGAAGTGTGTGTGGTGCTATGCTCTGCGCATCAGGTAGAGCGCGGTGATGTCGTCGGCCTGCGGTGCATCGCCGACAAAACTCCGCACATGCTCCATCAACGCATCGATGAAGGGCCCTGCGGTGGCCGGAATGTGTGACGCAAAGTAGTCACGGAGTGGATGATGGGTATCGTACAGTTCCTGTGCGCCGTTCTGCGCTTCAGGGATCCCATCAGTGTACAGCAGCAAGCGGTCCCCGGTGGCAAGCGTGATCTGCTCCGACTCGTACGGCAGGCCAAGATCGAGCATCCCCAGAGGTATGCCCCCCTTGCAGAGATCCACGACCTCACCATCCGCCCGGCGGCAATAGATGGTATTGTGCCCTGCATTCACGCACTCCACAGCTCCCGATGCAGGATCCAGAAGGCCGAAGAACGCCGTGATGAATTTGTCGTCCGTTGATGCATGATGGATGGCAGTATTCAGCCGCACCGCGATATCCACAAGGGAGAATGCGCTCTCAAGATAGGCGGAGAGGTACGCGTGCAGGCTGCTGACCAGCAACGCCGCCGGGATCCCTTTCCCGGACACGTCTGCGATGACAAGCAGATACCGGCCATCCCTGAACGGAATGCAGTCGTAATAGTCGCCGCCGACGGACTTCGACGGTATGTTGATCCCCGCGAGCGAGTAGCCGGTGATCTCCGGCAGCGCAGATGGCAGGATGCGCTGCTGGATCGACGCGGCGACGGCGATGTCCTGCTCCATCCGTTGCTTCTCCAGGGACTGCTTCAACAGAAAGCGGTTCTCGAGAGAGGCCTGGACCTGACGGGAGAGCGCATCCAGCAGCAATCGGTCCGTTCCATCGAATGCCTGGATGCCGGTGCGGCTCTCCTTGTCAAGGATCTCGAACGTGTACAGGTCTCCCTGGAACACGAATTCCGAATGCAGCCTGTACGTGCTGCCGCCGGACGACGCAGTCTCCGACCCCGGCGGGAACGCATCACGGGAGATCTCTGTCGCGTCGCGCCGCACCACCACGGTACCGCGCGAGGCGTTGGTCAACGCCACGGCACGTTCAAGGGCGAGCAGGCACGGCGATACCGATCGGTCGAGGGTCGCGACCTCGATGCCGGTATCGATCAGGCTGTTGAGCTGCAGGAGTCGCCGGTTCAACTCAAAGACAAGTTCTTTCTCATGCCTCCGGTGCTTGAGCGCAGGCCGAGGTCAGCATCCACCGACATCAGCGACATGCGCAGGGCCAGCAGATCCTGGGCATCGAACCGCCGGGCTTCGGCCTGACCGTCGATCCGCACTGCCACCGCGCGGCCGTCGTGCAGACGCTGCACCACAATGGCCTGCATTCCTTCGCACCAGAAACGCACCGTGCTCGAATGCCCCGCTTCAACGGCCGGGATCGTTGCCGCGTCCACAGACGACGAACCAGCGAGGGGCTCCCAGGCACCATCCGCACTCCGGAGCAGCACATCAACCCCCGCGATCCGGAAATGGGCAGCGAGAGCGGAACGCACACGCCCGACGATGTCGGCAAGGCTGGTCGCCTGCCCGAGCGAGGTCAGGTCCAGAGGATCCTCGATCCCCGTGGAGGTCACATGATGCACATCAACGGAATCTTGCATGGTTCAATCCTTCACGGAAATCAGGATCGGATCGCCAGGGCACGGAGCGCGTCCTCGGTGGTCGCTTCCTTGCCGGCGAAATCATACAGCCCCATGATGCCGAGCATCTTGTCCACCGAGGGATCGAGGTTCGTGAACACGAGCCGCCCGCCGTCTTCGGTGAGTTTCTCGATGATCTCGATCAGGAAGGACATTCCCACCGAGTTCACCACACGGGAAAGCGCGAGATCGATGATCACGTGGCGCACCCCTCCGAGGAAATGGCGCTGGAACTCGTCCGCAATGGCCGCTCCGCCAATGTTGTTCACATAGCCGTTCGTGGTGATGATGAGCCGGTTGTCCCTGACCTCTGAGGTCAGACTGAATGGTTGCTCCATGGGTCAGCTGAGCCGTTTTGTGATCGTAATGGTGGTTCCCATTTTCCCGAACTGATCTCGAATCCGTCCGAGAGTGAACGCATAAGCTTCATCCCCCAACCGCGCCTGGATGGCAGGCCATTCGCCGTGATGGAAGGGCGTTCGACCATGGCCTTCGGGTCGAAGCCCCCGCCGGCATCGCGGACGAGAATGGTCAATTCCTCCGCGGTCATGGTGAATTCGACACGCACTTCGGTGGTGTCCGCCCCGCCATGCTCGAAGGCGTTGATGATGGCTTCGGTGACGATGATGCGGGCCTCGCCCACTTTCTCCGGTGCGATCCCGAGGTGGTGGGCGAGATGCTCCAGCCCCCTGCAGGGAGACCAGTTCGATGCCGGGGACCCGGGGTATGGCGATCTTCAAGGTCATGGGCGCCCCTATGGCTTTCCCCGCCACCGTGTCTTTGGACGCTGTCGTACGCATCATCCTCGCTTCTTCTGGATCACCAGCAGAGTAATATCATCATCGAGCGGCACACCATCCATCCACGCCTCTCCGCGCGTACAGGCTGGTCGATGACCGCCCGGGGCGCACCCGGACAGGCCAACGCAAGCGTTTGCTGCACCCGCGCGTACTCGAACATTTCCCGAGGCATTCTTCTGCTCCGGCAGGCCGTCCGTAAGGAGAAGGAGCGTATCCCCTGTCCATCGTGATCTCCTGCAGCCCGTAGGGCGCGTTCTTCATGGCACCGAGCGGCATGCCGCGCAGCTGCATCTCTTCAACCTTCCCCCGTTGATCGCCGGTACAGGAAACCGCGGCATCCCCGCACTGGAGAACGCGACCGTCGGACCGTTGATCCTCACCAGGCTGAACGCCATGAAGAGCCTTCCCAGCCGGATACCCTTGATCGTTGCGCTGCAATGATGGAAGAATGCCTGGATGCCCGTGCGTGCCGCCTCGGAAAGAAAGAGGCCCTTCATCAGCGTCACGATCGTCCCCGCCTGCATCCCATGCCCCGTCGCGTCGCCGAACCCGACGTTCAGGACACCCCCGTCACCCGGAACGAAGTCATAGTAGTCGCCACCCACTTCCGTGGCGGTACGCATGAACACCGCGATCTCGTACCCGGGCAGTTGCGGCACTTCCTGTGGCAGCATGGACAACTGCAAACGGCGCGCGTCCTCCAGTTCCTTGGTCTTCCGCTCATTCTCCGCCTCGAGGGCACGCTTCTCGGCCTCCGCCGCTTTCGCCCGGAGTTCCGATTCCCGCACAAGCGCCTTCTGCTCGCGGCGGTTCAACTCAAAGCTGCGCAATCCGTAGAGCACCGACAGGAACACGATCCCGTACAGAATGTACGCCCACGTGGTCTTCCACCACGGGGGCATGACCGTCACACGCAACGAAGTCCCGTCGTCATTCCACACGCCGTCGCTGTTCGAAGCGCGGACGCGCAGGACGTAGTCGCCACCGTCGAGGTTCGTGAAGGTGGCCGTCGTTCCGTCCCGAGCTGGATCCAGTTATCGCTGTACCCTTCCAGCCGGTACGCATACCGGTTCTTCGCACTATTATAGTAGCTGAGCGCCGCGAACGTGAATTGAGCGACATTGTCCTTGTAAGACAGGGTCACCGCGTCCTTCGCATCGATCCCGGTCTCATCGATGGGCATTCCCTCTTCGTCATCCGTGTTGTAGCGTGTGAACGCGCTGAATGCGACCGGTGGAACGAAGGGGTTCTGCCTGACGCTGTCCGGATGGAACACGGTGACGCCATTCCCTCCGCCGAAGTACATCTCGCCGGTCAGCGGGTCCTGCGCATACGCGTTCTGATTGAATTCGTCACCCTGCAGGCCATCATTATAATCATAGTTTCGGAAGGTCTCCGCTGCCGGGTCGAGCCGTGCAATGCCCTTGTTGGTGCTGAGCCACAGATGCCCGCTTCTGTCCTCCAGGATGCCAAACACCACATCATTGGGTAACCCCTGCTTCTGCCTGTACACGGTGAACTTCCCCGTTGCCCGGTCAAGCCGGTTCAATCCACCGGCCGTCCCTACCCACAACACCCCGCGGCCATCCTCGTGCAGACACGCAACAAGATCATCGCTGAGGCTGGATGCGTCCGCGGGATCATGCTTGAAGTGTTGGAAGGTCCTGCTGGCCCGGTCGAATTTGTCCAACCCTCCGCCGAACGTCCCTACCCACAGCACCCCATCGCGGTCCAGCTCGAGCGCAAACACACCCGGCGCACTCAGACTCCCGGGAAGCGAGTCGGCGTGCATGAAGCGCACGAACGACCCCTTGTCAGGGTCCAGAAGGTTCAACCCGCCTCCATAGGTGCCGACCCAGAGCTTCCCATCCCGGTCCTCACAGAGCGCATAGACTCGGTTGTCGCTCAGACCCCCGACGGTTACGGGTCATGACGAAAATGCGTGAAGGCCCGGGTCCTGGGATCGTAGCGGTCGAGTCCGCTGCTCACCATCCCGATCCACACGTTCCCTTTGGAATCCTCCATGAGCACCTGTGCCTGGTTGTCGCCGATGCTGCTGGGTATCGCCCGGAATATTCCTGAAGTGCGTGAACGCACGCTTCCCGATCATAACGTTCGAGCCCACCCCGCGTGCCGATCCAGGGAGTACCCGACCTGCCGACGGTGATCGAGAGAATGTTGTTGTCCTGCAGGCTGTCGGGTGGCCGGGTCGTGCGGCAGGTGGTGGAAAGCACCGAACTCCGGATGGAATGGTCCACCCCATGGTCATTCATGCCAACCCAGATGACACCGGCCCGGTCCTGGAACAGTGCATAGATCTGATCACCAGCCAGGCTCCGCGGATCGTTCTCTCAGTGGCGGAAATGCGTGAAGGTTTTCGTTGCGCGGTCGAACCTGTTCAATCCTCCCGAACGTCCCTATCCAGAGATCGCCGGCACGGTCTTCCAGGATCGGCCACACCCAGTTATCGCTCAGGCTTGTCGGGTCACCCTCGACGTGGCGATGATGTCTGAACGTTTCCGTTGCCGGTTGAAATTCCTCCAACCCTTCTCGGGTCCCGACCCAGAGCGTCCCGTTCCGGTCGCGATGGATCGAATACACCCGGTCGTCGATCAGGCTCGCCGGATCCTTCAGGTCATGCTTGAACGTCGTTGTTGCACCGGTGCGGGGATCCGTGCGTGTCAGGCCACCGCCGAGAGTCCCACGCCAACGGGTACCATCAGGATCATCATGCTCGGCCCTTGACGCTGTTGCTCTGCACCATTGCGTGCCGGACGCTGTCGCGCGGCACCGGCGAGAAGGACTCCGACATGCGATCGAACCTGTTCAGCATCGCACCGTTCATGGTGCGGACCCAGAGGACGCCGGCGGAATCCTCAGCGATAGTCAGCACCCAGTTGTCATTGATCGTGCGCGGGTCCGCGGGGTCATGCTTATAGATCTTGCATGTGTACCCGTCGAATCTGTTGAGGCCGTCCTGCGTCCCCATCCACACGAAACCCCTGGCTGTCCTGCAGGATGCAATTGACGGACCCCGGGAGAGCCCATCGCGCACACAGAAATGAGAGAAAACCAGTCCGTCCTGTCCATGCAGAACGGTGCTGGTACCCAGCACCATTCCTGCAAGCACAGAGGAAACGAAGAGGATCGCGTGCTGGAGGGCATCATTTCAGCAGCAACATCCTCCTGTTCTCGGTGAGGCCGTCCGTTTGCAGACGGAAGAAGTACACACCCGAGCCCACGATAGCGCCGGAATGATTGGTGCCGTTCCAGCGTGCCTCATGGAAGCCTTCGACCTGCATCTCATCCACAAGCCGTGCAACCTCCTGTCCGAGGATGTTGTGAATGGAGAGCACCACATGCCCTGGTGCGGCAGGCCGTACCGGATCTGCGTGCTGGGGTTGAACGGGTTCGGGATAGTTCTGGTCCAGGACGACACTCTGCGGCACCTCTGCCGTGACCACTCCATCACCCGGCGCGTCGTCCATCCGTCCGCCTCGGGCTGGCCAGACCGGTAAAGGCGGTTCCGAGCGTAATGTTGACACTACCCATCAAGCAGACATCTTTCCCGACATATGCGCCGGTGGCCCTGGTATTCGACTGCAGCCACAGAGTACCGTTCGGTGCATACACGTTCGCGTAGAGCGTGATCGCCGGTCCGAGATTCACGGATGTGGTGTACGACGATTGCGCATTGGTGCCACCGACATAGAACACGATATCGGACTCCGTGATCGTGCTCCCGTTCTTCGGCCCGACATACGATCCCTGGTCGGATCGAACCAGAGCGAACCCGTACCCTCGAAGCGCCGGTGACGTAGAGTTTCGCACCGGACTGAAGCCGGAACGAGCGGAAGTCATAAGCCCCCGCCCCGTTCAGCGTCAGACTCCCCGACGAACCGACGGTCACATCCCTGTACCGCCCGGGCGCAATGCTCTTGCTCCCACCGTTCGAGACCTTCACATCCGCGGTGCCGGCCGTCGCCGTGAGGAACGTCGGAAGCGCGGCAACGACCGGCAGCGCGATCGGCGTCGTCCGGGTCCCGAGGATCGTCCCCTCATTGCTCAATTGATTGTAGTACACATTGCCGGCTACCCTGGCACTATCTTCGAGCGTGATCCTGTCCGCTTGATATACTTCCCGGGGTCCGGACATCATCGCCCCAACTTCACCGAGCCGCCCGCCTGGTTCGCGATGATGCTGCCCGTCTGGCACAACGGCGTGATCTCGAGGGTTACGGGCGTGACGCAAAGAGGACCGCATCTGGTACGAACGGGGAGATCACGTAGACCGACTGTTCACGCTGACGGGTGAATGCCATGGTCACCGGGCCTGTAGGGCCAGACACCGAGATGTTCCCCGCTGCACGGATGGAAATATTGTACGTCCCCGGCGTACCTGTCGACGAAAAGGCCCCCTGGTAGAGTCCATTGCCCATCGGCGCAAGCGCCACGATCTCCGTCGCCGAAGAATCCGGGAGGAGGACCACCGCCTCGACCTGAGCGTCATTGATGACGGACCCACCGGCGACGCGCTCGCCGCTTATCGAGAGTCCGCCGTGGGACAGGTTCACCTGGATCGGGATGCTTGCCCCGGGCTGGAACGTCGTCGCGGGGAGGGACGTCTGGATCGTGACGTCCGCGACGCCGACAAGGGTCAGATCGAGTTGCTCGGCCTCCACCGGGTTTCGCGGCATCACCGGCCGGAATGAGCGTCCACACGCCGGGCTTCGGATTGGTGATCTCGTAGAAGCTGTACGTCTCTCCCTTCACGTAGCGGATGCTCGTGAAGAACGGATTGGGCGAAGGATACTTGTCCCAGTCCGTGGGGGTGATGATCGCATACTGCTGCGGGATCGTGTACGGTGGCGCCGTCGGAACGACCAGTCCATCCTGCGGGGGCACGAGCGCCAGATCACCAGAGCTCCCTGCCAGTTGAAGCCGGCAGCAGTCAGGTTCCTTCATCCACAGCACCCCTGCCAGTTGAAACCACCCTGCCAGTTGAACCCACCCTGATAGTTGAATCCACCCTGGTAATTGAATCCGCCCTGATAGTTGAACCCGCCCTGCCAGTTGAAGCCGGAAGATTCGAGGCGAAACGTCGTGAAGCCGATCAGTTGCAGACTGTTCAACCGGTTCCACCATTTCCTTCACGGCGAGATCGGGATCCGCGGGCGTGGTCAGGTAGTACGCCCCACCTGTACCGTTCGCCAGCGAGCTGCTGGAGTTCCTGCGCGAAGCCCGGACTCGACCCGAAGCCGAGCGTGAAGAGGCGCGTGCCGTCCGCGGCGACCAGCGCGACGGGATGACACTGACCGCGGAGGGACTGCCGCTCTCCTCGCCGGCGCTGAACAGCATCATTGCCCGATGCCCCGGGGTTGCGCTCAGTTGCGAGAGAGCCGTCTGCAATCCGCCCCGATGCCGCTCGTTCCTCCCGGCGTCAGTCCTCTGATCGCAGTGATCACCGCGAGGCGTGACGTCGAGTCCGCGGTGATCTCACGCAGCCCCAGCACCAGCGTCGACGGCAACTGCACGACGCCAACGCGGTCCCCCACGCCCATACGCTGAACGAGTTCGACGGCCGCGTTCTTGCCTGCATCGAATGCACCGTACGACGAGACATAGTCCGTGGAACCATCGAAGACAAGCATCAGGTCGATGCGCCCCGGCGGCATTCTCATGATGTACGAGATCCCGTTCCGGTCCGGCGCTTCAGTGTCCGCTTCTGAGCTCACTTCCCCGGATGATGCCGTACATCGTCCAATCTCCGCTGCCCGATCCCATGGCGGGCACGTACGGCGGGTAGCCCGGGTCATAGATATCTCCCAATCCACCGTAGTGCCCGATCTCATGTACCGCGACATTCGAGAGATCGCGGATCGTGCCATCGGGATCGTCCACCTGCGATTCCCCGAATTCAAAGCCGCCGGGATTCGTTGCGCTCTTCGTTGAAGGCGATATCCATGATCGGTCATTTCGCCGTTCAGGCGTTATACCGGACGCGCGTCACGGCGATCACATTCTCATCGGCACCTGTCACCGCAGACCAGTCGTCTGTTATCCAGACCATTGTTGTGAGGCCATCGTGGCGAGCCGCCATACTGGTTCGAGGCAGACGCGCGGGCGTAGTTCAGCTGCCAGGGGTGCGCCCTTGCTTGTCGTTCCGGACAACGCGTTCCAGGTCGCAAACCCTGATCGATCCTGGAGCGAGAGCAGGGTCCTGACACTCGGGCTGATGGCATACGAACCGTTCCCCCCGGCCAGTGCAACGGGATCCCGGCGAGTGTCGTGTTCACAACGAATCCGTCACCGAAGTGACGGGTCCGCACCCCGACAGGCAGATCGGCCGCAAATTCCGACGTGTTCCCTGCCGCATCCGTTGCCGTGGCGGTGACGTACTGTCCCCATGCAAGAGGCGCCACCGCAGCTTCGAAAACCACGCGTAGCCGGTATCGTTCGTTGTCACGGATTGGACCCCCGCGAGCCTTCGTCCTTCACCGTAGCCGGCATCATCCGTGGTATCGTTGACGTAGAACTCGATCCTGAACGTGCTGTTGGGCCAGTTCAGGAGCGAACCCTGAATGGGACGAGGCTGGAGAACTCCCTGCGATGGAGGCATAGAACAGGATGGGATAGTTCTGCGCACAGTTCACCGCGGGTGGCACCGGCGGACGCTGTTCGATCCTGGAGGGCCCGGCTGATAACGGTTCGCCGTCACACCGGCGGAGCCGAGATCGATCCTTGTGCGCCATTCCCATGGATCTCATTGCCGAGCATCGCGTTCCCCGGAGGGGAGCCGGTGGCCAACGCCTGCCGTACCGCAACACCATTGCCGCCGTTGTGGTGGATACGGTTCGCCGTACCGGCGGACGTGCCGCCGATCGTATTTCCGTTCCCTCCGTACATCGTGACCCCATCACCGCCGTTGCCGGTGATCTCGCAACCTTCGATCCGATTGCCGTCGCTGAGGATCACGACGCCCGGAGCCGCTGAACCCGGGGATACGGAGTCCACGGCAGTTTGTCTTCGCCGGAGTGTATCCCCAGCGAAGGAACACGCCGGAGAATTGCAGCCCATCCGGCGCCGCGGAGGAAGGGGTGAACGAGGGCGATGGCTGCACGGTGACGAGAGGCGTGCCGGTCCCATCGGTTGTCCCCTGGAGCACGATCGCATCCGCAAGGATCGGAAGAGGAGACAGCAGGGAGATCGTTCCGCTCACTCCGCCGCCGAAGGTGATGACATCCGTCCCCGGATTCGTATTGGCCTGTTCGATCGCAGAACGCAGTGAGCCGGGTCCACTGTCACTCAAACCGAGACCGGGAAGGTCTGCTGCATGTTGGCAGCGAAACGCGCGGTGAGCGTGCGATTGGCAAGCAGAGTGACCGTCAACGGGTTGTCCGATGCGTGTGGTATCGCCCGACCAACCTTCGATAATTACCCGGTTGCGGCGAATGCGGTCAGGGTTGCCGTCGAGCCGTGGGATATACGGACCGGAAGCAGGAGACACTAACAGGTCCGGCAGCCGGAGGGTCGACCGCGGTCGACTAACGGCAATAGTAGTTCACGCTGAATGTCGCCCGGATGGCGTGGTTTCGCACCCACGGCGGCGAAGGTGTACGCGGTGTCCGGGCGTGACCGGCGCACCATCGACGATCAAGCTATCGACATGCTTCCTGTTTGAGGCGTGATGCGGAAGGAGGCACTCGCGTAGGCGTAGGTGGTCGACGGCCTGACGGCGCGATGCGCCGCCGGTGCCCGCCGATGCGTCGATCGGTATGGCGACACCGCCCTCGACGGTCAGGTCGAGGTAACTTTCTTGGAGCTTCTTCCCCGCGCACCGCCAGCAGGTTGTCGCCGGCCCGGAGAAGGGGCTGTCAGGAACCGCGGTGATGATGTCTCCCTCCGCGGTCGCACAGGAGTTGTGCTCCGTTCGCCACCACACGCCATCCTTCCCGTTGAAGTACACGCGAACACCATTGTCGGGAAACCACCTTGATCACGACATTCCTGCCCGGCCGGGATCGAGATGACGGCGGATAAGGAGGTCACGGGAGGACGGCCAGATCGTTTTGATGTGCGCCGTGTCGTTCAGGGGACAAGGAGGTGAGGAGGTTTTATTGAGTGTGCCGAAGGCCCCGTCGCCTCTGGTCCAACCGGTACCGGTATCACTGCCGAGCTTGTAGAATTTCGCAGTGACCGACGCACCTGCGTTCGTGAATTGATAGGTGTACCTTTGCGAGGAACGGAAGGAAGACCGTTCGGGTGTGGTCTGCGCAGAAGACTCCGATGCCGGCATCAACATGAGAAGCGCGGCCACATTACGATGAGAGCTTCTTTTCATCTCTGACTCCTGGATGTGCGGATCGTGGGGTGGAGGAGGAAAGCGCCAGTCACTTCGTGACGTCGGTCGTCTGTCCTTGACACGCGCGATGAACGCATCCAGCGTCATA